>JANQSK010000169.1 GCA_028284105.1 Anaerolineae bacterium | reverse complement strand
TTAAATTTGCAGCCTTATTTCATATCATCATAGCGAGGACTGATTGACCTGTAGATGGGAAAAGGGTCCTTTATCGGCAAATCAGCACTGGAATTTGGGATTCACGTAAAATACGCTCAGCTGTGCTACCAATCACCATGTGCCGCAAGGGTTGGAAACTAAAGCCACCGATAATGAAGTAGGTGCAATCTTCATCTTCAGCCACTTTTAGTAGGGAATCGGCAATATTTTTTCGCTCTAGGAAATATTTGGCCTCAACACCTCGGCTTTCAATATATTGTTTGGCCTCATCAAGCTGTTTTTTACCTGTTCGATTTGTTTCAACGGTGACAACATGAAGAGATGTACCCCATTTAATAGCATTGTATGTTGCTAAGAAGAGGGCTTCCTTCGCCTTTGGACTACCGTCATACCCAAGACAAACGCGTTGAAAAGTTAGCTTACCCCCCATTGGCACTAACAACATCGGGCGGGGTGATTCTTGTACAAGCTGACGAATGTTAGGGTCAAGGCGAGGCAATGGCTCGTAGGTAGGTGGACGCTCACATGACACGATCATCAAATCTGAAAATGCGGCCCATTTCAACAATGGCCCGACGGGATTGGCATCAACTTCGATGGCTAGCTGCCCTTCCAAATTTGCGGCCTTCACTTTTTCATCAAATATCTTCCGAATCTTTTTGACGCGTCTATCTTCAAGCAGCGCCTTATTGGGCACCACATGCAGCCCCAAAATATGGTCATTGTCATATTGAGCCATTTGAATCAGTTCATCAAGCAACAGCCATCCATCTTGACGGCCGTTTATCTCAATCAGCATGTGTTCAAAAAGATGATTATTTCGATGACGCGCCATCTGTTGCTGCCGCCATAGCCCCGGTTTTGGACCGGCATCAAAGTGAGGAGAGACAAATTTCAAGAGTCGATTAAATAGGGAAGGTTTTTCATTAGCGTCTAAAAGTTCGGTAACGGCCGTTTCCATCTCCACTTCCCAGCCGAGCGCTTCTTCAAGCTCATCATGCTTTTCAGAAAGCACCATGTACATATCGGCCTCGGTGCGTTTTGGGAAGCGATGCAAAATCCCCATTTCACGGATGATATGAATGACCGGCAAATAGCTTTCTTCATACCATTTTTTAATAGCCTCTTCGGGAAACTGTGATTTATCTCCGTTTCCGCCGTTGTTTTTCAATAATGCTTGATCCGCTTTGATTTGGTTGAGAAAAATATCGTACTCATTACAAAAGGTCATTAAAAGATCGGCATCAGGGTATAGCGTGTCTAAGTTGGTTTCCTCAAGGAAATCTGCATAAAATGCTTTACAAATGATCTCACTGGGATCGTCTTCGACCGTCAAAGGGACTCGAGTTTGCACCTCGGTCACATAGGCAGAAATTGTTTCTGTGCCAAGCTGCCGAGCAATTGAAACTCGATGATTCCCATCCTGCACAAAATAGCTATCACCCACTTGGTACACTTCAATAGGTGGGATGCCCGTCATGTCAGAAACGGCCGTTTTAACCCCAACCCATCGTTCCTGATTACCATCTTTTTTGGGTAAGAAACTACGCGTAAAGTCTTCGTATCGACCCACACTACCTACAATTTTGTCCAGTGGAATCTCTTGCAGACCACGTTCTATGGGCGTTCCAGTCACTTTCAGCTGTTGGCTAATGTCGTCATAGTTCAGCAAATCATTCGATTCACCTCTCAAGCGAGACAATAGCTGTTGAATAGCTGCTTGTTGGCGTGCTCTTTGAAAATCACGTAATGCAACTTGATGATTCGCTTTCTTTGGATCGATCATAAATTTATTCCTGGACAAACCACTCAATTTCAGGTTGTTGCAATAATCGCTTCACATCATTGACATGGTGCATGTTGTGGTAAAGCGTAAAAAAGATGAGTTCCCGCATTGTAATTGATCCAATTAAGGGATGCGGAACGGCATATTTATCTAAATCTGACTCTTTCCAATTTTGAAGAAGGCCAATGAGTTCATTGCTTTTATGTTCCCATTTCTATAACAGAGTGGTCTTCGTATCCTGAGAATGCTCACCAATCTTAGGCAAATATGAACCACCAGCTTCTCCACCTTCCGCTAGAGCCACATCAGTATACTCTGTCCTAACTCCCCATAATGAACGAGAAGCATGTTTTGCAACCCCAAATCGGAACTTTAAAATCAATTTTGGAATCTTTAAAGCCAATATCACCGGTGAGCACGAACGATTAAGATGATCAATATTGGCTGCAGATGACCACACGTTTTGTGGAGAGTAGAAAAATTCTGCAATCTCAATCCGCTCAAAATAATCATTGACCCATTGAGATTGCTTTGTGTACGCCTTTATCAATTCGGCTTTTTTAAATGGTGCACCAAGTTCATTCATACAGGACTTCCCAAATGACTTTTGTGATCATGCGCTTAATTTTATCCTATTACGAGGGAACTTTATAGGGATTGTTAACGTCTTATGCCTAAATCACTATGGGGAGAATCCAATGAATCAACGAAACATCTACATCATCATTCTAATCAGTTTCATCACTGCTATAATTTTTCCCACAACGGCCGTTTATGCCTGCGAAATCGTGGGTACCCCTAATTGGCGCTATAACCACAGCTATAGTTTTGATTTCTCAGACCTACCCGAAGGGATTTCAATCTCAGCAATATATCATGATCCTCATTATTATGGGGATTATCCCATTGGCCTCATTCAATTCAATGTTGAAAATGATGAGTCATTCCAAATAATCATCCAAAATGAACACGGAAGCTTAAGTTCTGAGAATGCAAATCTCAAAACAGGAGACGTCATTGTTGGGGATGACATATCTCAGCTAGGTCTACCCATTACGATGGGGCATTTTTACGACCATTCATTTTATATTGAGAAAATATTACCTATAGAGCAAACAAACAACACCAATGAACCCGCATTAATCAACCCGGAAATACCTGAACCAACTCACCACCAAATTATTCTTGTACAAGATAACAAAGCCATTATCGTCCCATTTACAATCGAATACACAATCAATGAGGCTTACATCCCAAATTTTCTCTCGGGACCTCACGTGCCTGAACATATGGAAAAAATAGCGGACACAATTGTGGTTGCAACCCCATTATCATCATTGAATGTGATTGAAGATGGGTATGTTTATGGACAAGCGACCTTTCAAGTTGAGAAATATTTAAAAGGAGAGGGTGAGGCATTGATACAAACTGGACCTTTTGGCAACGGAGCGGACTGCAACAATCCTGTTACGCTAGATAAGCCAAACATTCTGTTTTTAAACGAAATTGAAGGCAATTATTATATGCTGCGTGTTTCTGGACAAGGCAACACGGCCATTACCTACAGCGAAGAAATAGAGCAAACCATTCGACGTATCGTCGACCAAGAGCCATATATCCCTGAACCAGCTATCGAAGAACAAGAGACGGGTAATCAGAATAGTGAAGAAACAAACCAAGGAGATGATTTTGTTGTTGGTCTGTTTGAGGAAGAAGAGGAACATGCTCGAGAAAACCAAAATAGCGAAAATTTATTGTCTTCAATCAATTTCTCACGACTGTCTTGGATAGCTCTCGGTTTAGGTGTCTTGAGCTTGCTTGGGGTATCTATTTTTTATTTATTTAATAATCAACGGTAAAAAAATGCTCCTGAGATTATTTCTTAAAATCTCAGGAGCTCGATTTATGACTTTATTCTATTTTCTAACGAATAAATAAGTCAGCGGTGAAATCTTCAACTTCACCAAATTCAGCAAACCCTGTTGGGCCAACGGGTTCTCCATATGTTAGACGAGCCCGCACCCATGTCTCATCAGGAATTTCGATTCGAAGTCGGAATCGAACTTGGAAGGTAAAGCTATCTTGATGAGCTGGCCGCCAATTGGTAGGATGCCCATTACATTGCCCCATCGTTCCTGGCGCTACATCACAAGATACAGCTTGTTCACCTTCATCATCCCAATCGCCATCTTGATTATAATCAATCCAAATTGACAGGTAGAGTCGTTCGTTTGGCAACTCGCTGTAACGGCCGTTCCCCAACCCAGAGGTGGAAATGGTTGCCCGTAATCTTTGATACGGATAGCCACTTTGCATAGAGGCGAATCCATCATCTGAACCATCTTCATCCATCGGAGACATTTCACCATCAGCCGTTAAGCCCAACCACTCCATGCTAAAGTCACAATGTGTTGCGTTGCTATATTGGGAAGTAGGCGCATCACCGTGTTCGATTTGAGCAAATTGCGTATTTACAACGGCCGTATTGTTTTCAAGAGCAGGATCATCTTCAGCACCTAAAACTGTTGCCTCTAGCAATGAGCCACTCGTACAGTTTGTACCAAGCTGAATTGAAACCATTACAGATTCATCAACCTGGAGTTCACCGATTTCACAGCTTACTAATCCGTCAGATTCTAAGCAGTTGCCTTGCTCAATATCTATACCCATCAAAGCCACATCATCAGGCAAAAATTGGCTGACAACCACGTTCGTAGCAACAGCAGGGCCATAGTTCGTCACGCTAAATTGGTGTTCTGAACTGGCGCTTGATTCAATGTTAGCCGGTCCATCAAACGCGGAGCTAATTGCTAAATCAGCCTGTCCATTTGTCACCGTCACTGAAACACAATCTGAAACTGTAGCACTACCACCCGCATCGGTGCCTTTCATATTGACACAGATTTCATGTTGTCCAGGAGGTAAATCAGAAACGGCCGTTTCAAATGAAATATCAACGGGTCCATCCTGTGGTAAAGCTGTAGAGATCTCTGAATCTGTAATAACAATGGGCTCACCCCCATTTACCTGAACGGTCATTTGGTCAGCTGTTGGGACAATAATTCCCGGGAGCAAATTTGGTAATGTTGATGGATCAGAGACTTGATAACAGCTGCCTGCACTTTCACTGTTGATGCCGTTTTGCAAATCAACAATCTCTTGCAAACTACCTAGATAATCTCGGTCTGAAGCGCATGTACCACCATAGCCACCGCTGTCAGGAATAGCAAACGTATTAATAGTCACGTTTTTCCCTGGGATGCTAATCGGTAAAGCGGAACGAATATGTTCACCGGCATTATTTACACCATCAGAAATCATCATGATGATGACATTTTCATTGCTTGCTTGTGCAGCAAGTTCACCTGCTTTATCCAACGCGTCTGCATAATCAGTCTTAACAATATCTGGCGTATCCATAGGGTTGAACTGCTTAAAGCCACTGTCATGGCCAAATAAAAATGCGACTTGAATCGATTGCAGAATCTCAGTAACATCAAGCGTTCCATTTTGATTTCGATCTGAGCTAGGTGCAATCAAAGGATCATAGGCGGCATCAGGAGTTCCATCAGCAGCAACGGCGTCACCTGCAAACATAACCATCGCAACCTCATCGATGGTTCCTAATTCAATGGCCTGTTCATTCAAAGCAATTGCTGCTCCAATTTCACAATCAATAATTTCATTTTCGTCTGGCACTGGGTCACCGGGATCGACATCTGAAGGATTTTGATCGGGGCAAGATAGAGAAAGTCCTGAAGAGCCTTCTGTACTACCAGAGGCATCTAACACGAAAATAAGCGTTGTATCTGCACTCGCTTGACCAATACCTACTGATGCAGAGCCTGTCACAGTGACAGTTGCAGTTTCACCTTCAGCAACAATTTCAGCCCCAGCTTCCGGAGCATTAATTTCAACAGATACGGCCGTTCCACCTGGTAAGTTCCCGTTTTCTGCAACGGCCGTTGCACCAATCAGTAATAGTAAAATCACACTACTTAAAAAAGTAAATCGATTCTTTTTTGTCATTGTTCCTCTTTAACAAGTCTGGCTGTTGGCCCCATCCACCTAATCCAACACCATTAGATAAATCTTCTACATGCTCAGGTAGCACAAGAACATTCTTCAAAAGTTGATATTCAGTTTGTTGGCTCCAAATGTTGCGAGGGTGTTTGCTTTTTACTGGAAAATACAAAAGGATAGAAAGCCATCTCGATTTTGAGCGGTTGATAACCAAACTATTTTCTTTTCAGAAATTGGGTTACTGCTTCTCGCCTTTCGCGTTACTTCTATTCAATGTTCTCTTAGATTGCTTTATTCTTCAATCCATCTTAAGTCATTGAGAATGGGGTCATGGCACCATTATCTTAGGATTGTGCCAGCGTAAAATAGAAAGTGGTGCCACCATTAAGCTCAGAGTCAAACCAAATACGGCCGTTGTGTCTTTCAGCAATCTTCTTGCAGATGGCTAATCCAATTCCCGTCCCATCATAGGATGCACGAGAGTGTAATCGTCTAAAAATCTTAAAAATCTCATCACGATACTCTAGATCAATTCCAATACCATTATCTTCAACTTTAAACAGCCAATGTTCGTTTTGCGGTTCAACAGAAATTTTTATCTCCGGAGCAGCTTCGCTTCTAAATTTTATGGCATTGCCGATAAGATTTTGAAACAGCTGGGCCAATTGAGATTCACAGCCTTGAATGACGGGAAGTTGCGTCACTTCAATTTGAGCTTCAGTTTCTTCAATCACAAGCATCAGGTTCTTTTGAACCGACAGCATCACTTCATTTAAATCAACTGTTTCAAATGGGATGTTGACCTTCCCTAATCTTGAATAACTAAGCAGATCGGTGATAAGCACCTTCATGCGGTCAGCCCCGTCAACGGCAAAGTCCATAAACTCTTGAGCATCTTTCGGCAGCTGTTTCCCATACCGTCTTTGAAGCAATGTGAGATAGGCTTGAACCATACGAAGCGGTTCCTGTAAATCATGCGAGGCAACATAGGCAAATTGAGCCAACTCTTTATTTCGAATCTGCAAAGCATTACTCTTTTCTTGCAAACGGTCGATCAAACGAGCCTGATAAAGGCTGGTTGCCAATGAATCAGCAACTTCTTGAATAATTTCGATGATGGCTGGTCGAATTTTGATGATTTTCGAAGAGGC
>JANQSK010000168.1 GCA_028284105.1 Anaerolineae bacterium | reverse complement strand
GAAAGTAACAAGCTGGAGAAAATTGTTGATTATCTTTTGAGTGTTTATCGCAAAGAAGTAAGCCTTCTCAAGATGAAGCCCAATGAAGATATGGGTGCTTTTTCAATGAATTAGACAAATTTTTAAAAGTTTAACTTAAACACAAAAAGGGTATTTGTTTCAACAAATACCCTTTTTATTTTTATGGCCTATGACCACAAATTTTGAAATATTATAGATGCTTATTCGGCAACCGTGTCTGCGTCTTTAGTTAGTTGCTCGAGCTTAGACTTCGTTTCGCGCCAGGTGATCTTTGATAAGCCAAGCTTTTGACGAATATCGTCTGGTTCCTCTTTTGCTCTCCAATCGCGAAGCGCAGATGCCCATCGAAGATTCTCAAAGGATAAAAGCCCTTTGTTCAACCTTGCCGCTTCTCCAATGTCTCGCAAGATGTATTCCAAATTACGAGCAGTGCAGGTGAAAATCGTGTCTTTTGGTTGATATTGGTCTAAATATTCGTCTAGAACCTCTAGCCATTCATTATTGATGTAAAGCTTGCGCTCTTTGTAGCGTAAACGAGGATTTGCATACCGAATAAAAAGCATCGGTTGGTCAGCGTTGCTTCGATCCACATGGTCCGGCTCTAATGACATCGCTTCATTTTTCTTGATACCAGTTTGCAACAGCAGTGTCAGCAGCATGTGCGGTCGGGCATCCGGTTTTTTTAACCCTTCACCTTCGCGCATTTGTTGACTTACGACTAAAGCACGGGCGATGTCATCTTCTGCGGGGGGAACCGGCAATGGACTTTTTACGCTACGTTGAATAACAGCATCTGCAGGATTATTGGCCAAAACGCCAATTTTATGGAGCCATCCAAAAAAGACCTTCAATGTTGTTACGCGCCGTGCATATGATTTTGGGCTACAAGGTACACCACGTTCATTTAAAAGCCACTCTAAAAAGTCGTTTAAATCTTTGGTGCCAATTTTATTAACGGCCGTGTCTATGCCTAAATATTGACCAAGTAAGCGTACATCACTAGCAAATGCCTTACTTGTATTAATGGCAAACCCTTCATCTCGCATATGAATTTGAAAATGTTCTAAAACCTTTTGAATAGAATCATTTGCTGAGATAAGGGTTGCATTTCCGTTTTCACTCATGAAAACTCCTTACTAAATTTCCTGAAATACATTGAGTATCAGTGGTGGCTGGAAAAAAGAATTTGAAATAAACATAGCTTTAATCCATTCATTTCCTGAACTCAAAGCGTTAAAATCGAAGACGAATCTTCGTGTAGGAATCGTAGAACATTTGGGCGAAAATGTCAAGCTGTTTCTTTCTCTTTCTCTATTTCTTCAATCAGTTCTTTGATGTGGTCTAACATCTTTTGGCCGCGCACGCTGCCGTATAATAAACGAGCAGCAACCTCACGATTGTTCTTCTTGTTTCCTAGGCGCTTGCGAATTCGACGCAATAACCCACGATCACAATTGTCGAGTAGGTCAGGGGGACGTTTTATTCCTTCAGCAAGGGATACCTTTCTATCCCAGAGACGAACATCATCGGCATATTCTTCACCTTCCATATCAAATTCTAGACTAAAGGTGTGAAACAGTTGATGCACTGCTTCATGCACATCCTGATATTTGACGTGGGGCGCTGTCTCTTCGAAGTAGCTATGCAATTCATCTTTGTATTCGTTGAGCGTTTTCCCCGGGGTAGTTTGGACAATATGGAAGAAGCGCAAGATGATTTGTGGTCTTGTTTCGCTTGGCGACATTCTGATTTTTTGCTTGCTTAATATCTGCAAATATCTATCAAGCTGGGCTTCTGGAGATAACTTTTTATTGCCTTTTGAGTTGGAAGAACTGCCATTGTTATTGGCTATCATCTGTACTTCAAAATGCCCGCCATCGGCCGTATTTGTTTGAGCGATATCATTTTGGGCTAGCAAGAATGCTTTAAAACTGCTGAAATTATAGTTCCGTTCACTAAAGGCAGGGTTCATACCGCGCATAACGCTTTTAATCTTGCCTGCGCTAACCCACTCACCTTCATAGCGTTTTAAGGCTCTACGAAGCAACTGGCGGGCTTCTGTAATATCAAAGCCAACGGCCGTTTCGTTGTCATCATCCTCTTTTTTCTCGACTTCCGCGTCAACAAGCTTGTCATAGAAAATGAATTGGTCACAAGCATTAATTAAATATTCTGCACTGGCGCCACTTACTCCCATGCCAACAACGACCTTGCCATTGGCGCGAAGTCGATGGACAAGCTCTGTAAAATCACCATCCCCTGATACAAGCAAGACATGGGTAATATGTGAGCTTGAAATCATCATTTCCATTACATCGATGACGATGCGAATATCAGCAGCATTCTTGCCTCGTTTTGAAGGGACGTGAATCAAATCAATGCCTAAACCAAGCATTTCACGTTGTCCGTTCCGGAAAGCACCCCAGTCTGCATAAGAGCGCCGGATAGCGATGCGCCCCAAATCAATAGCAGGTTCCATTACCCGCGTCCAATCAATATCATCGTTATAACGTCCCCTAAAGCTAAGGGCGACGTTCTCATAATCAATGAAGACAGCTATTTGGTCTTCTTGAGTTGTTGTCATTAAATACTCCTATAAAAATAATCAGCGTATATTTAAGTCACACCGAGTGTAGGGCAATTTGTTTGCCACATTTCCCAAAAATTTTACTTTTTTAGAATCATTACACATTGTGACTTTTAAACGCTTCGCATAAGTATAGCGGATACAAAGTCGCATCTCAATGAAATTAACCAAAATTCAACAAAAAGCCACCAAGGGTGAATTCCTTGGTGGCTTAAATTGTAAGTACGAATTGGTGTTATTGAGAATAATTAATTAAATATTCCCACTTTGAACTTCAGCAATGCGTTCTGGTGTGAGCTTGCTTGCGCCTTCTCCGCCATCTTCGATGTGCCAACATGCCGAGAAATGGCCATCCCCATAATCCTTGAATGGAGGTTCTTCAACACGACATTTATCAAAGGCAATGGGGCAGCGCGTATGGAATCGGCAACCCGTAGGTGGATTAAGTGGACTTGGTACATCCCCTTTTAAAATGATCCGCTTTTTCTTCTTGCGAGGATTTGGAACCGGAATCGTTGACATCAATGCTTGTGTGTAGGGGTGCAAAGGGTTACTGAACAACTCTTCTCGTGTCGACATTTCAACAATCTTCCCCAAATACATGACCGCAATCCGGTCACAGAAATGTTCGACCACGCTTAGATTGTGCGCGATGAACAAATAGGTGAGTTGGAAATCACTTTGAAGCTCTTTCAAGATTTTTAAAACTTGGGCTTGGATCGACACGTCCAACGCTGAAACGGGTTCATCACAGACAATAAACTTAGGATTGACAGCCAATGCTCGGGCAATTCCGATACGTTGCCTCTGTCCACCAGAAAATTCATGGGGATAACGGGCCGTGTGATCAGCGCGAAGTCCGACACGTTCAAGCATTTGAATAGCAAAGTCTAAGCGTTGTTGTGGGGTTTGGTTGGTGTGTACCCGCAGCCCTTCACCGATGCTTTCGCCAATGGTCATTCGAGGATTAAGTGATGCAAATGGGTCCTGGAAAATGATCTGCATTTGCCGGCGCATTTCTTTCATGTCGCTTCGCTCGAGATCAAAGATGTTTTCCCCGTTAAAATGCACCTCACCCCCTGTGTGCGGAACAAGACGTAAAAGGGTTTGACCCGCTGTTGATTTACCACAGCCAGATTCACCCACCAAGCCAAACGATTCCCCTTCGTAGATATGGAAGCTGATATCATCTACTGCTTTAACTTGTGCTACGACTCGCTGAAGAATACCCGCCCGTACAGGGTAATATTTCACTAAATTTTTTACATCGAGCAACACTTTTTTCTCAGCCATTATTCACTCCCCTTTTCTTCATGCTGTTCAAATAACCAACAGCGAACGGTATGCCCTTCGTTTTCACTTTCAAGTAGAGATGGCTCTTTTTGAGTACAAATGTCCATCACTTCACGACAGCGAGGGGCAAATTTACACCCTTGTGGCAAATGAATAAGGTTGGGTACGGATCCAGGAATAGTTACTAGCTCTTTGTCAGCCATCCCTAATTCTGGGGTTGCACCAAGTAGGTCTTGCGTGTAGGGATGTTTGGGATTATCAAACAACTCATATACGTCAGCTTCTTCTACAACTCGACCCGCGTACATTACCATCACGCGATCACACATTTCTGCTACGACCCCTAAATCATGTGTAATCAGGATAATGGATGTTTCGAGTTTTTCTTTGAGGTCATTCATCAAATCGAGGATTTGGGCCTGAATGGTCACATCGAGAGCTGTTGTTGGTTCATCAGCGATAAGCAGGTCTGGCGAACACGCGACAGCCATCGCGATCATAACGCGTTGTGCCATTCCTCCAGAAAACTCATGGGGGTAGGACATGAATCGAGTTTCTGGAGAGGGGATTCCAACGGTTTCAAATAATTCGATAGTGCGGATTTTGGCTTGATCTTGGCTCATACCTTGATGATGCCGTAATACTTCAACGATTTGATCCCCCACCCGAAAGACTGGGTTGAGACAGCTTTGTGGCTGTTGGAAGATCATTGAAATATTATTACCGCGTATGTCCATGAGTTCTCGTTCAGGAAGGCTGAGGAGATTACGGCCGTTAAACAAAACCTCACCTTCAACAACCTCACCCGGCTCAGCAACCAACTGCATGATAGAAAGCACCGTGACGCTTTTACCACAGCCAGACTCCCCTACGATTCCCAATACCTCTCCTGGCTTGACGTGAAAATCAACCCCATCTACCGCTTGGACAACGCCAGCTTCGGTGAGGAATTGAGTTTTTATTCCTTTAACTTCTAGTAATTTTTTCATGTGCTTATTCGTTTATTGTGATACTTAAAAACATCAATTCAAATGTAGGGAGCCATAAGTCAAACTCGATTTCAGGAGCTGTTGCTACAAAATAGTAGTTAAACCCATTATCCGCTCTTAATGCTACAATGACGGATCGCGCTGCATCGAGCTCTTCTTGTTCAGCCCGCTGAACCATGACCCGAATCCCTTCACGACCATCTAATTCTGTTGTGGTTTGTTCACCTAAAAGCTCGAAATTTGACCCCAAAGGTCCTACTTCCATAAAGCGGGCAAACTCTTCTTCAAGTGAAAACCGTTCATCTGGCAATTGGCGGAATACGAGCATTGACGGCTCAACGGATGCAGAGGTTAAGTTGACTGCACCAGGCGTGCCAAAGATGATAATGCCTTGCCGAACAATGACATTTTGCCAATCTACGGGATAAAGAATCTCGAATGCAACCTCATTGGTATATTGTTGCAACCTTGTCGCCGTTGGCGTTACGCCTGCTTCAACAGTAGGTAACGGTGGACGTGCTGTTGGTGTTACAAAAGGATCAATGCGGCGGCATCCTGCAAATAGTGTGGCTACTAGGATGATCCAAATGAGTGTTTGATACGGCCGTAAAGCTCGTTGATGTTTTACAGTGTTCATAAATGTTTAGTAATTGACAGAAAGTTGATTGAAAATTTTTGCTAAAAAAGCTATCAACCTCCGAAGAAATCAATGATTTTTAGACTGAATTATTTCAATCTTTCTGTGTTTTACCTATTTCAAACGCGGATCTAGGGCGTCTCGCAAGCCATCTCCAATGATGTAAAGGCAAAGTACCGTAATCGTAATCAACAACCCCGGATAAATGACCAAGTGGGGTGCTAAACGGAAATAGGCTTGTGATTTACTGAGCATACTGCCCCAAGTCGCGGTCGGCGGTTGAACGCCTAAGCCCAAAAAGCTGAGAGCTGACTCTGCTAAAATGAGAATTCCAATATCGCGGACAGTCGTAATAATCAAAATGGGTAAGACATTAGGGAAGATATGTCGCATCATGATAGCAAATTCAGAGGTCCCTAATGCGCGTGCAGCAGTTACATACTCTCTTTGCTTTACCGAGAATACCTGACCGCGCACAATGCGAGCGGGGCCAATCCAGCCTAGAAAACCAAACAACATGACCAGCCAAAAGGGTGTCAAGGTAAAGAGGGCGGCAACAATAAGCAAGAGAAAGAAGCCCGGTATAGATGAGACAGTGTTGATAAACCACATGATGGCATCATCCACCCAGCCTCCAAAATAACCAGCAGATAATCCCACAAATGTCGCTAAGACAATTGCAACTACGGTGCCGAATAACCCAATGCCCAAGGAGACGCGGCCACCAAAGAGCAGACGAGATAGCTGATCACGGCCTATTTGGTCAGTGCCAAGCCAGTGCTCTGCTGATGGGGGTTGGTATGGGGTACCGGCAATGTTGGTGGCGTTGGGGTCTTGCCCCAAAATATTGGTGCTAATGACGCCTGCAAAAACGGATAAGAGGGTAATTATGATAATCACACTCATAGCAAACAAGGTGAGTCTATCTTTACGGATTCGAATGAGGGCAATTTGCCAGAAACTTAATGATTGTTCCGATATCCCTTCCCGTTGCTCTAACAGTTCTGAAGAATTTAAAGTTTGTTGTGCCATGGGATTCTCCTAATTCAACCGTATGCGGGGATCGATGATGGCGTAAAGAATGTCAGACAGCAGATTTCCTAGTATAACGAGAACCGCACCAATTACGGTGGAGGCCATCACAAGCGGGAAATCACGAGCCGCAATCGCATCGAATGTTAAACGGCCGATTCCTGGCCAACCAAAGATCCGCTCAATGACCACTGAACCCCCTAGCAAGCCAGCGATAGCCGGGCCTAAGAAGGTTGCAATGGGAATAAGCGCATTACGCAACGCATGCACAAAATAAACCCGAAATCCAGAAAGCCCTTTGGCGCGAGCTGTTCTGACGTATTCAGAGCGAATCACCTCGAGTGTTTCAGCCCGCATAAATCGAGAATATAAAGCGATGACCCCCACAATAAATACGGTAGCGGGTAGGGCGATATGCTGAATGCGGTCAATGAAGACTGAGCTTACATCACCGGTGAGGGTTTGACGGCCGTTTACTGGCAACCAGCCTAAATTGGTCGCAAACACCAATATCAATATTAGGCCAAACCAAAACGCCGGTATCGCATCAAACACCACCGCAAAGAAGCGGGACACATTGTCAAACCATTTCCCCCTGCGCACGGCAGAGTAGGCACCAATGGGTATACCAAGTATTAGCCCAATCGTTAGTGCCGCCACCGTAAGCTCCAGCGTAGCGGGTATTCGCTCCACAAACATATCGAGAACGGGGCGTTTGTCATAAAAAGAAGTGCCAAAGTCACCTCGAAGGATGCCTCTTTGTTGGCAAACTCCTTTGCGGACATCACCAATCATCCAAATCATATACTGTTCTGGGATGGAGCGATCAAGACAAAGCTGACGCCGTAATGTTTCTTGAGCTTCAGCAGTCGTATCTGGATTAAAAGTGAGTAGTAAAACGGGGTCTCCGGGGGCGGCCTGCATCAAGAAAAAAGAGATGATCGTCACACCGAACATTGTCGGGATGGCCTGCAGGAGCCGTCGAATAATGTAAGTTGTCATAGGCTTGCCTCACTCATTAGAAATTCAAAGGATACAAATAGGGGCAGTAATCAACCATTACTGCCCCTATCTTTTCTAGCTATTGCAGAGAAATGGGTTCCCATTTCTCTGCGAGATAAAAAGTGAGACTATGGGGTGATGTACCAATCCTCAACGTTGTAGTAAGTGGCCCATGGTCCTGGGTCAATTTCGTTGAGGCGAGTGTTCCATACAACATTCGACAAAGGTACATAGAGGAATGCATATGGTGCATCAGAATTCAATTGGACTTGGTTTTCGCGGTAAAGTTCACCACGAGCGCCGGTGTCACAACCTGGCAATGAACGAGCATCTGCCAAGTTGGTTTCGATTGTTTCATTGTAGTAAGAAACAAAGTTGAAACCACCACCAACGGCGTCGTTGCGGTATGCCCAGAAGCTTGAATCTTCAGGATCTGAACCCAAACCGGTCCAACCGATGATAACTGCGTCGAATGTTTGACCGAGCAGTTTTTCAACGACGGTACCAAATTCGATGATTTCCAACTCAACGTTGAAACCAATACCGTTCAAAGTGTCTTGAGCGATAGCAGCAATGTTTTCACGAACTTCGTTACCAGCGTTGGTCATCAAAGTGAAGGTCAAGTCTTGACCGTCTTTAGAGCGTACGCCACCTTCAGAAGCTGCGGTCCAGCCAGCGTCTTCTAAGGTTTGTGCCGCTGCTTCAAGGTCAAATGCATAGGGTTCTACTTCTGTGTTGAATGCCCATTCTACAGCTGGCAATACGTTTACAGTCGCTTGAACACCTTGACCGAAGACAACTTTATTGATGATGTTGGTGTAGTCAATTGCTTGAGCTACAGCTTGACGAACGGCTGCGTCACCGAATACAGGGTGTTGAGCTTGTTCTAAGTTAGGTGGTTCACCTTCGTCGAAGGCACCATTTTCGTTTTCGTCAACCCAACCATTTTCTGGATTTGCTGGGTCACCCATGTTGAAGCCAATATAGGTGTAACCATCATTGAAGAATTTCTTCATTTGGAGTGGGCCACCGCTAGCGATTTCAGCTTCAATTACAGAAACGAATTGAGGACCCACGCCGGTTACATCAATGTCGCCAGCTAAGGTTGCTTCCAATTCTGCTGATTGGTCAGCAAATACTTGGTATGTCGAACCATCCATGTTTGGTGCACCGAGGTAGTAAGAATCGTTGCGAACGAGGCTGGTGAAGCTGTCAGGTACGCGTTCATTGAAGGCAAATGGGCCAGTTGTAATGGTTGGTTCGTCGTTCAAGGCGTTGGTCATTACATCGCTGAAGTCAGCAGCATATGCGTGTGAAGGCAATACACCAAGACCCAAGTTTTGGAGTGCTGTACAGTCAACTTCGCTGAATTCTACAACCAAGGTTGTATCATCTGGGGCTTCTACGCTTGAAACTAATTCAACATTTGATTTACGTGGGGTTTCAACAAGGTCTGAAGCGACTGCGTCAAAGGTGAATTTGATATCATTGGCGGTCAATGGGGTGCCATCGGTCCATGATACATCATCACGAATGTCGAAGGTGTAAACCAAACCATCGTCAGAAACGGTCCAGCCAGTTGACAATTCACCAACTGTTTCACCGGTGAATTCGTCTGTGGTTACGAGACCCAAGAACATTTTACCGATGATGTCGAATGATGCAGAGTCAGAAGCCAAAATTGGGTTCAAGTTGCTGGCGTCAGCAAAGGTTGATTCAACCATGGTACCGCCTTGAGGAATAGGTACAGCGGTTGGTTCAACAACAACTTCTACAACTTGTGTTTCAACAACAACAACTTCTTCACCTTCGATTTCAACAACTTTGGTGACTTCAACCTCAACTTCACGTACAACTTCAACTTCCTGAGTAACGATTACTTCAACCGTTTCAGGGGTACAAGCTGCAAGTACCAAAGCTGAGATAAGAAGGGCACCGAACAAATACAAAATTCTTTTGCTCATATCTTTCCTCCAAAAGATGTGAATGGGCTAAATGAAAAACTCATTTAACACAATAAAGTAAAAAATCTCTGGTTAGTGAGTAGGGGGCCACTATTCCAGAGTTGATAAACAATTATTGATGATGTGTGCGTATGATCTTTATTTTATTCAATTTATAGATCGTTTTTTGAAAAAGTTTCCTCTTCACCGCAATCTTAGCTAGAGGACTATGTTCAGTAATTGACTGTTTTCTCTCATCTCTCCTTGAGAGGATTTTGCCATTTACGATTTTCAATGGTGCTAAGTTTTTTGATTATAGCTCTAACTGTTGAATAGTCAATTTAGGGGAAATTAGGGAGCAATTTGGGTTCAGTTTGGGAATTCGGTATGATCCCGCTTATGGATTCACAAACGACATCGCCATCAATTTCTGTCATCATTCCCACGCGGAATGAGGCTGAAAATATACGGCCGTTGCTCACACGCCTCTCTTCCTTGAATGATTCTGTACCTATGGAAGTCATTTTTGTGGACGATAGCGATGACGGGACAGAGATGGCGATTGAACAGGTGCGCAATCAGTTTGGTTTCCCAATTCGAGTGATTCATCGACCTTCGCATAAAAGAAATGGACTCAGCGGTGCAGTGGTTGATGGATTTCATCAAGCTATTGGCACTTGGATGGGGGTGATGGATGCTGATTTACAGCACCCCCCCGAGATGATGCGACGTATGTTTCATCATGCGCAGAATACAGGAGCAGATGTAGTCGTTGGGAGTCGGGCCGCTGATTTTAAAGGGCCAAAAGGATTGAGCTTAGCTCGTACGCTTACCTCCCAATTTTTAACAATTTTGGCAAGAACAGTGTTTCCTCGCCTCTTAAAAAATAGCTCAGATCCATTAACGGGTCTGTTTTTAGTTCGCCGAACGGCCGTTTCAATTGATCAATTGAGACCCGACGGATTCAAAATATTGCTGGAAATTTTAGTCCGTTGTCCCAATTTGCATGTTTCAGAGCTGTTTTTTGATTTTGCAGAACGGCACTCCGGTGAAAGTAAAGCAGATTTCCAAGAGGGCGTTCGATTTTTTAGGCACTTACTTAAGCTTCGCTGGACAGCTAATATCCACGTGACGCGTTTAGGCATTGCGGCATTTGGCGTGTTGTTGCTCAATCTCTTCTTACTTATTGGGTTTGACCAGTTGATCATGATTGGCACGCTTGTAACGGCCGTTTTGGCGATGGAAGTGTCGGCTTTGACGCTGTTTGGCCTGATGGAAAGCTGGGTTTACTTTCGGAGGACCTGGAACGGCCGTGTTCGACGCTTTGTTGAATACATTGTTTCGAGCCATCTATTACTGCTCATCGTTTGGTTTCCATTTGTCTTGTGGGCATTGGACAGAGGCCAATTGTCGCTGCTTTCTGCCAACTTTATTGGCTTGCTGCTGACGGGGAGCATACGCTATTTGTTCTCGGAACAGTGGATTTGGACGAGAGGATTAATTACCCATCAGCGAGAGTCATTCTATTATGACATTCATGGGATTGTGGGCATCGAATCGGCCGTTCATCTTCCTGATTTATCCTACTTCCGCGTGGTGAATCCTCCAGAGCATATTGATATCCATCTATTAATAGATCGACATGGTACACCTATTCAAACTACAGAATCAATCAGCTATAGTGAAGGGTTAGGTCGTTTTGGGTTTAGCTTGTCCATTATGCCGGGGGAAATTACTGAAGCGATTGCATCTCCTCTATTGGAAAAATCACCTTACGTCTTATTCAAGAATGTCCTTGAGCCCATTTTGCGGTGGGTACTGGTTCGGAAAGGATTTGCTTTGGTCTATGGGGGCACTCTTGCTGTGGAAGATCAAGCCATTTTAATTGTAGCTGGGCCAGAAATTCGAAAGGCAGCTACGCTTATTCAGACCTTAAAAGAAAGCCAAGGTGATTTTATGGGGGATGATGTCGCCATTTTAGATAAAAACGGCCGTATTTTGAGCTTCCCTCGATTACTCGCTATTCGCCAACATGCCGTTGACGCCGTGGATCAAGTACAGCTTTCAACCATTGAGCTCATTTTGATGCGATTGAAGCGACTTGTTTATGATGAGCGAATTCGGGGGCTTGGGCTCCGTTTACGTCGGATGGGGTTCCCAATTGCGACACTGAATAGCTATCTCCAGCGTGTTTTTCCCCCTGTAAAAATCATGATGCATCGCTTGCTACCTGATGTGAGCTATCAAGATGAGGCTCATTTGGCCCAAGTGGTCTATTTAATTGAAGGCGAAGAGCATGAACGGCCGTTACCTGCTGATGAATTGCTTAGACTGTTGATTGCAAACGGTAAAAAAGGGTTTGGTTATCCACCCTATACACATACGGTGAAACGGCTGAGCCAGTGGCGAGGTGAAGATTTAACGGCCGTTGAAGAAGAAATTATTCGTTCAGCGATTCAAAACTGTAAAGCCACTCAAATTCAGCGAACAGATAATCAATGGTGGCAAGATATTGAACGGAATATTGAAAAGCTGGGGGTTGGCTAACTTATGAAATTAATGATGATTGCACTAGATGGTGCCACACTGGATCTATTAAAACCATGGATGGCTGCGGGCGAACTGCCGCATTTAGCTAGATTATTTGAAAATGGAGCGAGCGGAACATTAAACAGCACGATTCCGTGGGCCACCCCAACCGCTTTTGCTTCTTTTGCAACGGGAACAAACCCCGGCAAGCATGGCGTGTATGATTTTGGAACGCTTATTAATGAAGATTACACGGCCTTTATCCCGACAAATGGATCCAACGTAAATGGCCGTTCTCTTTGGAAGATATTAACAGATGCGGGTCTAAAAAGCGGCGTTGTCAATATGCCCATGACCTATCCGGCTGAGGCGATAAACGGCTTTCTTGTGTCGGGTATTCCGTATCCAGGAAGCAGCAATAAACTGTGCTATCCACCAAACTTGCTCGATGACCTTCGTCAAAAGGGGTGGGATTTAGCCAAGAATGCCTCTGACGATTTGGGTGGAAACTATGAAGAATACCTCGCTGGTTTGATTGATTTAGTCAAAGCGCGTACCGAAGCCACGATTCACCTGATTCAAGAACAGAATCCAGATTTTCTGACGGTTCACTATTTAGAAACGGATCAAGTTCAACATCGATTTTGGCAATTCCTGCCAGATGAACCCAATTTTACAGAAGGTAGTCAATTGACGGATGGCATGATTCAGCTTTGGCGGGTGATGGATGAGTGTGTGGGACAGTTAGTAACGGCCGTTTCTTCAGACACGCTCATTTGTATCATGTCTGACCACGGATTTGGTCCAACACGCTATCAAGTGTGGATCAACAATTGGCTCATTGAAAATAACTTTCTTGTATTGAAGCCAACCGTTGGCGTACGATTTAAACAGTGGCTCTATCGTATTGGCCTTTCTCCTGCGGCGATTCGTGAGCAAGCCCCTGAACGCTTAAAATTGGCCATTCTGCAATTTTTTGAACGCCAAAAAGGGCGTGCATTGGCAGATCAGCTAGAAGG
>JANQSK010000148.1 GCA_028284105.1 Anaerolineae bacterium | reverse complement strand
CGTGTCCTGGATCAAAGGGCAAGATATGGCAACCCTCTTCATGAACCGTTACCCCGTCATCTTTCCGAATGTATCCAATGATCGATTGGGGAGGTTTCGGCAGACAAGAACCACAGCGCCGTAATTCCCGATTATCAGCGTTTTTGATCGTATATTTCTCACCACTCTCCGAGGAGAGAATTGTGCCTAAATGGTGAGTAGGCTCTTCTTTTTTCCAGACCTCTTCTAAAAGCCTTGTGACTACGACAGTTGGGAGTAGTTCGGCACGCCCAACATCAAAATAGAACTGTTGAAGCTGGTGGTAATCAAAAAGACGCGCTACATGATGGTGAGGGGTGTCTTCCAACCCCAGCATCTTGAGCTCAGATTCTAAGAGCTGTTTTCCCTGATAGGTCGCTTTTTCAGCGGATAACTTTCTGAACCATCGGCGGGCATTCGCCATGGCATAATTGGTTTTGATATAGCCTAGATCTTTATCAAGCCAGGCTCTTTTAGGCTGTGCGCGAATCTTTTTAACAATTCGGACATAATCCCCAGTTTCAAGTGGCTGGTTCAGAGGATGTAAAACTTCGTTGACGTAAGCCGCATAACATTGATTACCTAAACCTGTATGGATCATGTAAGCAAAGTCGATGGGAGTTGCTCCCTTTGCTAATTCAATGACTTCACCTTGAGGGGTAAACACTTGAATTTGCTCATCAAAGACATCTTCCACAACCCCTTTGACACCTGTAAAAGGATTTTGAGGCTCAACGTTGATATTGTCATCGATGTTGGCAAAAAACGAAGCCATGCGATCTTCAATGGCATCAAACCATCGTGTGCCACGGTACATCCACTGAGCCAATACTCCCACTTCAGAAACACGATCCATGGCTACTGTGCGTAGACGCAACTTAAGATGTTGTCCATTGGTGTGAACCACGGTTGTGTGTAATGAGCGATAAAGGTTGTTTCTTGGATAAGCGATGTAGTCATCAAAACGATTGGGAACAGGCTTCCAAAGCTTGTGCAGATGACCCAATGCTAAATAGCATGATTGCCAATCTTCCAGAAGAACCACAATGCGCATGGTGCGGTCTAGTTTTTTTGGATTCATCCCGTTTTCTCGACAATCGCGGAACAACGAAGAAATGTTCTCTGGTGCTAGTGCTATGTTAGCAACATGAACCTTGGATTCAATTAGCGTATCGTAGATTGTTTCTTCAATAGGGGGGAATTTGCTTTCATGATATTGAATAAGCGCATTTCGTTCTCTTATAAGGGCGTTCAGCTCTTTTTCTTCTAAAACGCCATACGAAATTGCTTCAAGCTCGTTTTTAATTCGCCAAATGCCAAGTCGATTCGCTAATGGCGCATACACAGAGAGTGTTTCTTTTGCTTTGTGAACTTGTTTATGGGGTGGTGTAGCTCTGATGGTGCGCATATTGTGCAGCCGGTCAAAAAGTTTGATGATGACCGCACGAACATCGGTTGTCATGACGCCTAATAACTTATGTAAAGTTGCGTCCTCTATCTCTTTTTTACCAATTGGGCGGCTGCCGACAATACCTTTCGTCACATCTTTTAACTTTGTGACACCATCGACTAATTTGGAAACTTCACTGCCAAATACATCTTCGATGTCTTGAATGGAGACGAAGGTATCTTCGGCGACATCATGTAGTAAGGCAGCAATGAGAGCTGGAGCATCAAGGAAATACTCTGAAAGATAGTAGGCTACGGTAAGAGGATGGGTAAAAAAAAGCTCGCCTGATTTGCGAACTTGATCTCCATGTTCGCGGCGAGCCATTTCAAATGCTTCTTTGACCTTTTCGCGGTCTTCTGCATTGAGGTAACTGTTAATCTGCTCGAAGAACTGTTCTTCTGTAGCCACTGTTGTATGCGTCATACAACAGAATGATAATAAACTTTTGCATAAAGTTCAAAAGTTATTAGAGGAACAGGGAATTTTAAAAATAAAAAAGACCTACGCTGATAGGAGGCATCCAACAGGGTAGGTCTTTCTAAAGTAAATTTATTTGAAATCAACGAAACGATAACCAATCCCGCGTTCTGTAAGAATATACTTGGGTTTGGCAGGATTCTCTTCTACCTTTTTCCTTAGGTAATTGATATAAAGTCGGAGGTAATGAGTCTCATCGCGATATTCGTATCCCCAGACTTTTGCCAGTAAAGTGTCGTGAGGCACAACCCATCCCGCATTTTGAATGAGATGGTTGAGCAGTCGATATTCTGTGGGTCGGAGATCGATGCGCTCTCCATCAACGATAACTTGATGGCGATTAAAATCGACTGAGAGTCTTTCATCTATTTGCAAGATGGTCCGTGGTGTTGGTGCAGGCCATTCGGCTCGCCGCAAAACGGCCGTTATTCGGCTAATCAGCTCTCGTGGGCTAAATGGCTTTGTAATGTAATCATCTGCGCCAAGCCCCAAACCCTGGATTTTATCTTCTTCATCACTTTTGACAGTGAGTAAAATCACCGGAACTGTCGAGATTTCACGCAATAATTTGAGCGTTTCAAATCCGTCCATTTCAGGCATCATCACATCCATGACGACTAAGTCTGGTGTAAATTGCCGAATTTGTTCAAGGGCAATAATGCCGTTTTCAGCCTCAATGATTTGATACCCCTCAAGTTCCATATTCATACGAATGAAACGGCGCATTCGCGCTTCATCATCAACCACTAATATGAGCCGAGGGGCGGGATTATCTAAATTTTGTGGAATCTTTTCTACCATAAACTATCTTCGAACGAAGCCAATCACTTCTTCTTCCTCTCCTGAAGGTAAAACTTGTATAAAGTTGATGCGATGCCAAGGCAAAATCATACTTGTGACATCTTCATCAAGATAATGTAAATCCTTTCCATCTCTTTTTCTTGGGTTATGGACAAGAAGAAATTGCGAGTTTGGTGCTGGCATTTCATCTAATTCACATTCAACAGGGTCTTCATTCCGAATATGTAAAATTACGGGTACCATAAAAATTTCCTCTTGTTTGTTACACAGCTATGATTTACTTGATGATTGCCAGAAGCTGGAGCATAAATATTAGAAAACTTCCTGTCAATCATATAATTTGAATAATTTAATCGAAAAAGATATGAACAAGTAAATCCCCAAATCGAACTTCATCACCATCTTGTAAGGGATATGGTTCTTCTGGGGGA
Source organism: Anaerolineae bacterium (assembly GCA_028284105.1). GTDB lineage: Bacteria > Chloroflexota > Anaerolineae > Promineifilales > Promineifilaceae > QQUD01. The sequence goes on along the minus strand of JANQSK010000148.1, from coordinate 10,962 downwards.
AGTTTGTACATATTGAGCAAGGTGCCGTTTGTGCTGTTTAAGTCAATGATAGATATACCAGAATCAAATGATTGAATCGTGGCATGGAGTCGTGAAACCCCTCTGTCAGCCCCCTCAAATTGAGTGAGGTCTAGCTCTGGAAATAATCCCGTTTCGGGGTCTGAGCGTCCAACTCTTATTTGACCTGAGACTGTCAATTGTAAGCGATGACGACTGCTCGGAATCACGATGGTGATTTTTTGTACGTCCTGGGAGATTGTTAATGTTTCCGTCTCAAATGGGGGAGGTGGCGCACGATGAATGAACTCTGAGAATGGCAATACGGCCGTAGAATTGGGATCAAAGTCAACAATAAAAGCCCCACACTCGGAACAGAATAAGGATCCTTCAATATTTGAGGCTTTGCATTCATTACACTTGATCATGCGCTTCCTCAAGTGTGGATGTTTGAGCGATGAGAGCTCTTGTGCCATATTTTAGGCGCTTTTTACCTTCATCTGAAAAATCACCCATATTTGCAATACGTTCCGCTTCATTATGAGCTTGATGGGCTAATTGGGTTTCACCAGCCTGTAATAAACGGGTGCTAAGATAGCGCATCCGTGTTGTTGCCATATCCACATTGCCCGCTTCAATTTCCTCTTGAACCTTTTCATTCATGCGATACATGCTTAAATTCCGAACAGCATTCACAATATCATCCGGCGGTTTTTCTGCGACAGGGTCAGTCATCACCAAAATTTGATGGGATTGCTTCAAAGAGCGGTTTTGATTACCTTGTGCGGTAAAGACTGCTTCAAAAGAAAAGGGTATATTAATCCGTGTTTCAATGGGTTGGGCTTCAATGCGTAATTCCAACAAAATGGACAACGGGGACCGTTCTTCGATATCCCCTAGTTTAATTACTTTGTCGCTTATCGAAATGGGTTGAGCAAATGGTTGCAACTTAAATGCATTCTCAATTTTAACGCTCTTTGGAAAGGAGTTTGCTAGGCAAACGTTTTTTGCAAAAACTTGACCCAACCCTTTGATCCGATTCTGAAGGAATTCAATGACATTTTCAGGGGATTCAATAAAGCCTGACTGCCCTCCAGAGGGCGAAACCAACTGATCTAAGAATTTGTCATTCCATTCAGAACCAATGCCAAACGCGCTAAAGCCGATATGCATATCGGCTGCTTTTTGGGCAAGTTCCAAGCATTGCTCAGAGTCACCGTAAGTGTGGCCGTCTGTCAGTAGAATAAGGTGATTGGTGTATTCGCCTAAGTTCTGTTTAATAATCTCTTTGTACCCTGCTTGAAGGCCTTGAAATATTTCTGTGCCACCTGAAGCAAAAATACTTCTGACTTTTGAACGAATGCTCATCTTGTCGCTAATCACTTCCGATTCGACGACGACATCGGCTCGGTCACTATAGCTAATAATTGAGAGGACATCCTGTGCTGTCATCTTTTCAACAATCATGTCGACAGCTTTCTTTACATGGTCTAACCGTTTGCCCTTCATTGAGGTGCTGCGATCAATGACCAATGAAAGATTCAAAGGCAATTGTGTGTTTTTATTTTTGCTCTGTTGAGATGGGGATAATAAATCAATGAGCAGATAGATGAGCTGTGGATTATCAGTTAAAGGGATCTGATCACGGCTGGTTTGAATTTTAATTTCTAGTGTAGATTCATCCGTAGTTTCTACCAGAAGGGAATCATAAATTGAACGCCGCTGGCTATCACTTAACACTTCAAAGGCGTTCAGAATTCTTTTATACTTTTTGTTTTTATTTGGATTTTGATCGGCTCTGGGAATTTTGGTGCGTAAATCAATGAATGCTTCCTTTATTTCATCAATAGAAGCATCTTTGCTAACACCTAAGATCGCATAATAATCGAACTGCCCAGTCATCCCTCAGTTACTACAGCGTAAAATCAACAATAATTGCGGTAATATTGTCGTGCCCGCCGGCCTCCATAGATTTTTCGTATAAATAATCAACTGAATTTTGAATGGCAATATCGTTCTCTAACATTTTCTCAATGTATTTGTCTGAAACTAGCCCCCATAATCCATCACTGCAGAGCAAAATACGGCCGTTTTTCGGTAGAAGCCGCATATAGGTGTCCACTTCGATATCATCACCTTGGCCAACCGCACGAATGAGAACGCTACCATATTTCTGATGAGCAGCCTCAGTATATTGACCTACATCTTTTAACCGCTGAACGAGAGAGTGATCTTTGGTGACAATTTCAAATTTTTCTTCGGATTTAAAATAAAGACGACTGTCTCCAACATGTGCCACGTAAAGACGACGCCCTAAAATGAGCGCCATGGTTAGCGTCGTTCCACTATCCGTTTCTGGCTGATTTTCGTAGATGGCAACATGAGCCGCTTTGACCGCTTCTTCCAACACTTCTTGGATAGGAGGTAAATTAGGTGTTGAAGAATAATTGGTAATAATCGGTTTATAAATTTTATCGAGAATGTATTTTGCAGTGACTCGTGAGGCTATATTACTCGCAATATGACCGTTTTTGTGCCCACCCATACCATCAGCCACAACAAACAAACCAAAAGGGGAGATAGGGAACGTGCCACCAGAGCTAGAAGAAAATACAAAACATGAATCTTCGTTCCGATTACGCTCAGCCCCAAGTTCACAACGGACAACATAGTTGATTTCAGCGCGCTGAGGTGCCGATTCAGCCTGCTGCTTTTGCTTGTTCATGGCGATGAGCTTCTTTAAATCATCAGATGCATTGGTGACCTCTTGCTCAAGCGGTGCGGTTTCTAAAATTTCATCTTCCGAAGCACTCATCGGAGTTTGTTTTGTTGTGATGTTTGATGTTGATTTTGAGTCATTCATAAAATGATCCTAAAGTGTGATGACAGATGCTTTCCTATCAAAATTTAGGCGGGTAAAGCATAAAGATTGTGGTCAATTGAACCAATATATACGACACCTTTATGGATAACTGGTGAAGCTGTCACTGCATTCCCAGTCTTAAACTTCCATCTCAATTGGCCACGTTTGGTATCAAGCGAGTAGACATACCCATCCGTTGATCCGAAATAGACGGCATCTTCCCAAATTGCAGGCGAGGAATTAACTTGGCCTTCAGTTTCAAAGAGCCATTGTTGTCGACCTGATTCCATATCAACAGCGTACAAATTGCCATCAGAAGAACCGATAAAAGCGCTGTTTTTATGGACAACAGGGGATGAAATAATGGGGCGTCTTGTTCTAAAGCGCCACATTTGGTAACCCGAAGTGGCGTCAAGTGCATAAAAAGTTGAATCCATTGCACCAAAAAATACAATTTCATCTTGAACAGTTGGGGATGAAATGATGTTACGTTTTGCTTGGAATTGCCACTTGTTTTTCCCTGATGCTAATTCCAAACAATAGATGTACCCGCCTTCTGTTCCTACATAAATAAACTCATCATCTACAAATGCCATAGAACGCACTGCGGCATACATGTCTGTTTTCCATGCTTCACGACCGTGATTGACGTTAATAGCATAAAAATATCCATCATCTGATCCAAAGAAGGCATGATCATATTTCACGTTGGGCGACGAGAAGATGGCCCCATTCGTTTTGAAATTCCAATTTAGACGACCAGAACGGATTTGAATCGCATAGAGATGCTGGTCAGATGAGCCGATATAAACGTGATCATCATAAACATAGGGGATTGAACCCCCAACACTGTCTTTCGCTGGGAATTTCCAAACGAAATCACCGTCAGCGCTATTTAAACAATAGAGATTATTGTCGTAAGCACCAACAAAAACGCGATCATCCGATACCGTTGCACGTCGGCGAATTTCATCTTCGCATTTGAAGACCCAAATCGGTGTGACCGTTGCTTCTTGTGCTTGAATAGCAGGAGCACCAGCTGGCGTTACTTGAGGATTAACAGGTGCATATTGTTGCCCAGGCGGCGTGTGCATTTGCCCTTGAGGAGGTGTCATCTGAACTGTTGCCGCCGGTGCTGAAGCTTGATTTTGAAGCTGTTCCAAAGTATCTCGAAGTGCCTTTGCGTTTTCAAAACGATCTTTAGGATCGTACGAAAGGCATCGCATGATTAATGCTTCTAATTGGGGTGAAACATGGGGGTTTACTTGATTAATTGGACGTTCTGCAAAAGTAAAAGGAGGTTCCAATCGAGGGTCTTGTTTTGTCAATAGATGATGAAGAGTCGCCCCTAAAGCGTAAATATCTCCTGCGGGCTCTGCTTGGCCTCGGTATTGTTCAGGAGGTGAATATCCCTCCGTCCCAATCATGGTGCCTTTGTTACCCGTTTCAAATACCTTAGCAATACCAAAGTCAATTAAACGGATTCGATTGTAGTGATCAAGCATAATATTAGAGGGCTTGATGTCACGAAAGACAATGGGCTTTGGCTTTTGGCTATGTAAATGATCAAGGGCCCCACACAGTTGGATCGCCCATTCGATTGCTCGTTCACCCGTTAGATGTTCAACTTGATTTTCAAGCCAAACTTCTAAATCTTGACCTCTAATTAACTCTAGAACTAAGTAACTGCGATCCCCTTCTGTAAAATAGTCTGAAACATCTGGGATAGCAGGATGGTCAAGCATGGCTAGCATGCTTGCTTCTCTCTCAAATGATTTGATTGTTAGCTCACGAAGTTGGGGATCGGGTGCAGAAATGACCATTTCTTTCACGGCACAGAGCTTTGTGACGTTTGGAAAACGCATATCTCTTGCTTGATAAACAGAACTAAACCCACCAACACCTAAAGTACCAACGATTTGGTATCTATCCTGTAAAATGTCACCTGGTTGGAGTCCTGATCTTTGACTGGATTTTGAGCGGCTTTTTTTACTTGCAAGCTGCCGAGTCGTTAATCGCCCCATAATTTATGGATCTTCTCCCAATTGAGAATTTATTATAAGTTGAATTCTAATGAATAATCAAGCATACAGTACTATTAGGAACCGTGAATTGTGGTGAATGTGCGTAATATTTCCGTGAAAAGAAAGAGGGATAGTACTTTCTATTCATGACTAAGGTTCCAAAATCTTTCGCCACCTACTCTGGATGCGTAAGCTTTGATTTGTTTGTCAATATCGGATCGGTCGTTAAAAAAACTACTAATCTGAGATTTGAACTGAGCAATGGACTCACCCTTAGATTTTAATTGCTGTTCAGTTAGAGATATGGTTTGATATTCTAATGTTAATCTGTCGTTGGCAATTACAGTGTCAACGGCGTTTTCTTCTCTGGCATATGGATAATCTTCATAATAGGTGATGTTGCCAGAATAGGTTGCCTCAATGGCCGTTCTTACAAGCTGGTGATCCACGTGATTGCCCACAGTCAGCGGGACTAAAAGTTGATCATGCTTTGGCAGATTCTGAATGATTGAATAAAGAGACTCTTTCGTTGTTTCATAATCCACACTATTGATTGTACCAAACAGTAGCTCATCTGAAGTGTAGAAATGTTCGCCAGTATGGGGATCGAAACGATAAATAGCATCAGGAATATTTTCATGATGGAAATCTGCACCCAATACATGTGATGCTTGCTTATCTTCGTTTCGCCTTTGCTCCACAATTTGGGCTGCAAGCTCCCACCTATCGTGCATTTGGCTGGCAAATTCAGAAAAAGCAACTTTTGGAGGATCCCCTGCCATCAGCGTGACGATAAGAACCTGCTTCCCATTTTGAGTCGATAGGGAAAGATAGCCACCGCACGATAAGGCCGCATCATCTAAATGAGGAGATAAAACAATAATGTCATAAATAGATTTCATGGGATAAATTTTGGAAAATTTTCTGCCATCATCAACACACACTATAATACCATACCTATGGACAAAAAATTAACCCACATTGACGATGATGGAAAAGCAAACATGGTTGATGTCGGCGCAAAGAACGACACTGAACGTTTTGCAAAGGCACGCGGTTCAGTTTTGATGGCTCCTGAAACTTTAGCTTTGATTCAATCAGGGCAAGCCAAAAAAGGGGATGTGCTGACAACAGCTAAATTGGCTGGCATTATGGCTGCAAAACGAACAAGCGAGCTCATCCCTCTATGCCATCCTTTATTATTGACCCATATTGATGTGATTTGCACGCCTAATATAGAGAAGAGCCGTATAGATATTGAAGCGACAGTGCGTCTAAAAGGGAAGACTGGTGTTGAAATGGAAGCCTTAACGGCCGTTTCTGTGGCCGGGCTTACCATTTACGACATGGCCAAAGCAGTTGATCGCCAAATGAAAATCACCGAAGTTCGTGTTGTAGAAAAAACAGGCGGGAAAAGTGGTGATTGGGTTTTTGAGGAATAAAAAAATGATTGTAGACATTCGACTATTTGCGACAATGAAAGATAAAGTAGGCCAACCTCGAATTCAGGTTGAAGTAGCTGAACCAGCGACAGTCAAAGAGCTGCTCGAGGCAATTTCACAGCAGTTTCCTTCATTAGATTCCAGTATTGAAACCGTCTTGGTATCCGTTAATAAAGCGTTCGCGGGTGAAGATACGGCCGTTAACCCTGGGGATGAGGTCGCAATGTTCCCCCCCGTGAGCGGAGGGAGCGATCTTCCCTACCCTACCTATTTTGCAGTTACCGAGACCCCTGTAGATATTGAAGCAATACATGAGACATTGACACAACCCGATGTAGGGGCGATTGTTAGTTTTTCAGGCTTCGTTCGTGGCCAAACTGCAAGAGATGGGATGCCTGAAGAAACAATTCATTTGGAATATGAAGCCTATGAGGAGATGGCTGAGCAAAAAATGCGACAAATTGCACGAGAGATTTGGGAGCGATGGCCCTTGGTGAAAGGTGTCGCTATTGTGCAACAGCTTGGTCGATTGACGGTTGGTGATCATACAACATTTGTTGCCTGTGCATCTGGCCATCGAGATCAAGGCGTGTTTGATGCTGCCCGATACGGCATCGATCGGCTCAAAGAGATTGTTCCTGTTTGGAAAAAAGAGGTTGGGCCAGATGAAAGTATCTGGGTAGAAGGTAACTATCATCCAACAGTGAATGATAATGGATAAGCTCGTCTAGCTAATGGTGCAGGTACTATTCCACAAAATCAATAACTTGAGCGAATCAAGCGGGCTTTTATGAGTAATTGGCAAATACAGGCAAGCAATTTTGCTGAAAAGCATAACTTAACCCATGCGCCCGGTGTTTATGCATTAGATTTACTGAGTGAATTGGGAGAGGTTGCAAAAGAAATTTTAAAAGCAACTGATTATGGAGAGAAAGATCCTCCTCAATTTAATCAAGAACAGATGACAGGTGAGTTAGGTGATGTCTTATACAGCCTTTGCCTTTTAGCAACGGCCGTTGACGTTAATTTAGAAGATGCCCTCACAATAACCTTGAATAAATATCAAGAAAGGATAGAGGCCAAAGGGCATATTGGCTCACAAGAATAAAATTTCGGAGACAAAAAATGGAGAATGGTAGAAATCGTGTGGTGGTGACTGGTGTCGGGTTATTGACTCCGCTCGGCCACAATGTCAAAGACAGCTGGGCAAATCTGGTGGCTGGTAAGTCAGGAACAGGCCCTTTCACCGTGATGCAAAAAGGGGAGCATACGCTTGGTGCAGTTTGTGAAGTCAAAGATTTTGATCCCGCAAACTTTATGGATAGAAAAATCACCAGACGACGTGATAGATTTCAACAGTTTGCGACCGTTACAGGGAATGAAGCCCTTAAAAATTCTGGTTTAGAAATCACAGATCAAAATCGTGAACGAATAGGAATTGTCATGGGAACTGGCGTTGGGGGAATCCAAACGCTTGTAAACCAAGAGCATGTTGTTCTTGAAAAAGGGATTCGTCGCGTGAGCCCCTTTGCAATCACAATGATTATGCCGAATGGTGCTTCAGGTATGTTAGCCATTGATTACGGCATTCATGGACCATCCCCAACAGTAACAACCGCTTGTGCGGCCGGGAGTGACGCGATTGGACTCGCCTATCGTCTTGTTCGAAGTGGTGAAATTGATGCTGCTATTACGGGCGGCAGTGAATCAATCTTAACCTCCGTTGCCGTTGGTGGGTTTGAAAGAGCGGGTGCAACCTCTTCAAAAGAAAAAGATACGCCCCAGCCTTTTGATAAAAACCGTGACGGTCTCATCGTCGGTGAAGGGTCCGGTATGCTTGTTATTGAAACCCTCGAACACGCAAAAGCGCGTGGCGCAAATATTCTTGCGGAAATTTCTGGATATGGTCAAACAACGGATGCACATCACATCACGGCACCAGCTGAAGGTGGCGCCGGGGCTGCTCGTGCCATCAAGATGGCAATGAATGATGCTGGGGTTAATCCTGAAGACGTTGATTACATTAGTGCGCATGGTACAGCCACCCCGCTAAACGATAAATCTGAAACACAGGCGATTAAGGCGGCTCTTGGCAATAGCGCATACGATATTGTGATGAGTTCTACTAAATCGATGACAGGGCATATCATGGGGGCTACAGGTGCAATAGAATCTGTTTTCTGCACTATGGCGATTCAAGATCAGGTCGTTCCTCCAACCATCAATTATGAAACACCTGACCCAGATTGTGATTTAGACGTTATTCCAAACAAATCTCGTGAGAGAAAAGTAAAAGTGTGCATTAATAACGCTTTTGGGTTTGGTGGGCATAACGCAGTGCTTGTATTCAAAGCATTTGAGGGGTAACTTCACCTTATTTGCTACCCTATTTAGTCATATAATATTTGTAAGGGCGTCCTAGACGTCCTTTTTTTATTGTGTCTGAAATTGAAACAATAATCAGGTATAATGCCACCCTAATGATGGAAGAGTTTGTAGGATTAGAGGAACGGCTTGCGTTTAAATTCTCGGATTATTCGCTGTTAAATCGGGCTTTAACGCATCGTTCTTACCTTAATGAAAATCCAATTGATTCAATTGAAGACAACGAGCGTCTCGAATTCCTTGGGGACGCCGTTTTAGATTTTATTGTAGGGTCGTACTTGTATCATCGCTTTCCAGAGATGGATGAAGGTGAACTAACAAGTCTACGCGCAGCTTTGGTTAGGGCTAAAACATTAGCTATGTTTGCAAAACAGCTTGATCTTGGTCAGTTTATCCGGCTTGGGTTAGGCGAGGCAGAAAACGGGGGACGTGAGCGAACACCTATTTTATGTGCCACTTTTGAAGCTGTCATTGGGGCAATTTATCTGGATTCAGGCATTCAACAAGTTGAACCGATTGTGACTCGCCTCATAGGCCCTGCTTTGGAAGAAATCATGGCGGAGTCTTTACACAAAGATGCCAAAAGCGAATTTCAAGTTTGGGCACAAGCTAAGTTTAATATCACCCCACGCTATAAAGTGATAAAAACCGAGGGTCCAGATCATGCCAAGGTGTTTACAACCCGCGTGGTTGTGGGAGATGAAGTTTGGGGTGAGGGAAGTGGCGGCAGTAAGCAACGTGCTGCACAAGCGGCTGCTGCACAAGCGATGAAGCGAGTTGAATCTCTGTAAGATTAAAATGGTTGTATGATGCGTGTATTTGTCACTGGAGGAAGTAGCTATTTGGGGAGACATCTTCTTCCATTGATTCCAGACCAGTTTGAAGTGCACACCTCTTTTTATAGTCACGACTCACTAAATTATCCAAATAGTCATCAACTTGATTTAAGAGACGAAACGGCCGTTTCTAAATGCATCCACGCTATTCAGCCCCATATTATCCTTCATTTAGCGGGTTCCAATCGGCCATCCGATATGGCTGCTGTCATTCGGGATGGCACAAAACATATCGTTCAGGCCGCACAAAAGTGTGAGGCGCGCCTCATCTACCTTTCAACTGATTCTATTTTTGATGGATTGAGTGCGCCTTATGATGAAGCGGCGAAGCCCAATCCTGTGAACGAATACGGCCGTGCCAAAGCAGATGCCGAACAAATCGTCAAAACGCACGACAATGCTGTCATTATCAGAACATCTTTGATATATGGACTAGAAGAAATGGATCACGGGACACGTTGGATGAGAGAGGCGCTGCAAAACGATAACCCAATTACATTGTTTTCAAATCAATTACGAAACCCCATCTGGGTAAATAGCCTTAGCATGGCCTGTATTGAGCTATTTGATCACCAATTTGGTGGCATTTTGAACATTGTTGGAAATCAGGTCTTGACAAGAGCGGCATTTGCCATCAGAATGTTTGACTATTGGCAAATAAGTAATAGGAAACTTGTAACCATCAAAAATTCTTCAAAAAATAATTGGCCCCTCAATTGCCAATTAGACAATAATTTAGCAAGCCGTTCTTTGAAAACACCTTTATACGGTGTCGATGAGGTGCTTGCTTTAAACAAAAGAGCCTAAGTTTTTTGCTTGTTTTGCTTAACCTTAAATTTTTCTACATGCTTCACGCGATTCTCTCAAAGTATTGAAGCATAGCATCAACATAAGTTTAAATTTTCATTTTAAAAATAGTTTTTATTATAAATTAACGGATGTTAACGTGTGCATCCGATGATTTTGGTACCTTGGTACTATTGCTGGTTGAAAAAATTTTTGTTTTTTTGTTCGGTTTTTAGGGCTTGACTTTTGATATTTGATTATGCTAGTATGCGCCGGTAGGAAGAAAGACGGAGTTGGGTGAGCGTTCGCACCCCATAAATCGGACAATTTATTTTTTAAAGAAAGGGTAAATATATGAGTGATATAGCGAATCCATTCGGAGAAATGGATGTTGTGTCAACTTTGCTGGCTGAAAGCGGGGAGCAAGGTTACCTAACGTACGACAAAATTTTGGAAGCAATACCTTCAGTTGAAAATAATCTTCAGCTTTTAGAAACAATCATTGAAGAAGCACAAGCTTCTGGCATCATGATTTATGAATCACAAGAAGATGTCGATCGAATGATGTTCTCTCAAGAAACAGCGACTGCTGAAGAAGAGAAAGCTGTGATTGATAGCGTTCCAGAAAT
>JANQSK010000140.1 GCA_028284105.1 Anaerolineae bacterium | reverse complement strand
CATCTCCAACAAACATTGTTTCTTCGGGTTGAACGCTAAATTGTGCCATCAACTCGTTGAGCATTGACGGGTTTGGCTTTTTGCGTTGGTCTTGGGTAGCAAATCGAATAGAAGCAATGTCTAACTTTTGCTTTAACCAACAAAAATGAGCCATGACCTGACCAGTCGATAATCGAATAAGACGGCCACGTTGGGCTCCACCTTGATTAGACGCGATTGCTAAAATAACACCGTCTTTCCTCAACGCAGCAAGCTTCGGTGCTACACCTGGAAGCAGCTTTCGCGTGAATTGCGCTGTTGAAGATGGACGCCTTGGCGTCAGTGTGCCATCTACATCTAATATCACAAGTTTCATAATCACCTCAGACTTTTATAGGAAACCCCTCAGAGATCACTCAGGCATTAGCCACCGTGATCGTTTATCGTAATTCACATGCTCGAGTAAACAAAAAAATATGAACAACCGTTACCGTTGTGTGTCTCATGAGCAGGTAGGTCTTCTCGTAAGCCTATCTGGGCGCGCCACCCTCAACCCAACCCCTTATGGAGGTAAATTGAGATGCTCAAGACATTCAAACGAAAAGCAGTATATGTGATCTTTGCGTTTGCAGCAGCCGTATCGCTGTTAGGCGTACCATCTATTGTTCCATCAGCCCATGCAGGTTGCTCAACCGCAAGCTCCTGCAACAGCGGAGGATAGACAATGGGGAGGGGTAAAGGGTTGCAGTGTCTTCTTGGAGGCATTGCTACCCTTATTTTTTTGCAAGACTCACGCTGCTTCATCTTTACATACCTGTTCAATAGACTTCAAAAAAGTTACTTGAAGTTCCTTAGCCTTCGCATCATCCTTTTGGTTTTGAACAAGGGCCAATGCCTCTTTGAATAAAGAACAACTCTCTCCTAGTCGACCTTCAATCTCAGCAATTTCTGCCAAGGTACCTTTAGAGTTGGCCAATTCGAGAGCATCACCAACCTTTATCCAAAGCCGGATAGCTTCCTGTAGAAAGGAAACAGCCTCTTTATATTTTCTCAGCTCTTTCAAGGTGTTCCCTAAGTTGTTGGCAACTAAGGCACGATAGGCGAGATGCCGAGATTGACGCAAATAGAGTGAATCTGCCTTTCTGAACATCGCCTCAGCAGTCTGCCAATCTTCTTGTTCAAAAGCGAGCGCCCCCAAATTGATTTGAACCATTGTTTTATCTAATTCGTATGTTGTAGGCTCCAGTATCTCAGCAGCGTCTAGAAACGCTTTTTGAGCTTTTTGCAACATGCCAGCATCAAGTCTAACGAGAGCAAGATCATTTAATGCTCGGGCCACCCGAACAGGTGTCCCAACCTCCCTCCAATGAGTTAATGCTTGAACCAATCGGTTATCAGCAAGCTCCAAATCACCTTGATATCGTGCGAGTTCCCCCAAGGTCGTTAATGTGACTGCCAGCCACTTTCCTGTTGCTTGGATATTTGTAAAGGTAGTGAAGGCAGAAAGGGCATGCTTTTCCGCTTCTACATACCTTCGCTGACGTAAAAAGAGTTCACTGAGATGAAAATCACATTCAGCAATCAATTGATCATTTTCCTGACGATGAGCAAGCTCCATTGCCGTTTTATGAGCGTGAAATCCTTGCTCCCATTGGCTCTCAAAACGATGCAACTGCCCAAGTTGATTTAACAATTTGAACTTTTGTTGAGACTGCTCATTGTCATATTTGGCAATCGCCTTTTCAAGAACAGGAATCCACTCCTGCCAATAGCCATGCCTTTCAATCAGGGGGAAGGTTTGTAGTACAACAGAGGCTGTTTTCCCCAATGTTTGGGATTCAGCCAATCCATACTGAACAATACGAAACAAATTAGCACGTTCTGAATCTAATCCACGAATTTTGTTGTCATCAAGCTGATAAGTTCGATTATCCCAATGCTCAAGCCCAGCAAAGATACTTTGTATAAACTTGGGATGCGGTGATTCAGAAACAGTCATGATTCATCTGGAGAAATTGGCCAATTAATGATTTCTGTATGTAAAAAGGTTTCGGTTAATCGATGAATGCCGTACTGCTTCTCTTTCACAGTGCCACGCACCTCAATTAAAGAGCGGCTACGCAACTCCTGTAATGCGGGCCAGAGTTTCGTTTCTGGGAGCCCGCTTAACTGTGCTAAATATTCAGGCGCACCTCCAGATTCAGCAACGAGAGGCATGGCCATGAGAAGATCACGCGCTGCTTGGCTTAAGAATTGCCAAGCTTGCCAATAGATACGCCTGAATAACCCCTCAGCGGAACCAGTATCCCCTGCCTTTAATTGGTTAAGGATTTGGGGGAGTGGCAGTGAGTCTAGCAAACTGACAATTAATTTGAGTGCTAAAGGATTTCCACCGGTGACTTCATAGATTGAATGGAAATCCGTATCTTCGATTGTGTCTGCCGATGTGATACCAATTTCATGGGCATGATTACGCAGAAGCTGACAAGCATCATCAAAAGAGAGTTCATGAAGAGAATAGTTAAAAACTGTAGCTAAATTGGAGAGACGCACACGACTTGTAAGCAAGAATTTGGAGGGCTCTGCCAAATCATTGAGATGATCCAAAAGAAACGCTGCATCCACTTCACTTTCTAAATTATCAACAACAACTAATATAGGTTTCTCTTTTAGCGCTTTCCGAACCTTGACCAATCTTTCATCCGGAGAAAATTCGTTTGCGGAAGTTGGATAGAGTCTCTGCGCTAAATCGGTTATCAGCTTTTCGTAGGTAACACGATGGGATTGCTCATGGACGTTCATTCCATAGGGCTCTACCCTAATCCAGACAACGTCGTGAAAGTAAAAATGCCGAATGACGGCTCGGGTCACTTTATCTGCTAATGCAGTTTTACCACTGCCACCAATGCCCACAATCGCTGTGACTGAAGGACCCACATTCTTAAGTAACAGCTGTTTAGCAAGGACCTCAGATGCATCGTCAAATCCATATAGGCGTGTGTAAGAAGAAGGTGGCAAGAAGGTTTCTAGCCACAGAGCCCGTTCTTCTCTCAGGGCTATTTCGCGCGTTAAGATGATTTGGGTTAAGTGTTCAATTGCCGCTCTCTGCTCCCGACTTACAGAAGGCTCGCTAATATTGAGCTTGCTTGCGACCGTCATCAGTTTATTATCTTCAGGGAATCGGAGATGAAGGATCCTTGCCGCGCGGGCATCTTGTGTCCCGAGTTCTTCAATCCCCTCAAGCAAAATGCTATTTGTGACATAGCGTAGTTGAACGGGTGTGCCGTTTTTTGCTTCACTTTGACGCCGTAATTGAACGAGAAGGAGAGAGTCTAATAGGTTCTCAGGGGTACTGCTCGTTTTTTGCCATGCTGACAGCGCGTCATGGATATTGGATTTAACAACTTCAAATTCGAGAAATGTGGGATTATCCATAAGCCCTCCAAAAACCTTGTGTAAACTATACCATTAATTGGGAAGCACTCATTACTATGCGTAAATATTTAATGCACTGATTGTTATAACAAATTCTACAGGATTAAAAAACTATATGATGAACTGTTACCAGTGAATGATAGGTTTTTACAAGAAAGCGAAGAAACTCGTAAGCTTTTGATAAATCAACTTTGTAAATCTATGGTACTGTTTCTACATTCCTAAACGATTTGTTTAGGTAAGGGTGATGAAGTCGCACACCCGTTTGTGTCAGTGATGGGAGGGGGGGCTTTTCTCCTTATACGACAATGTAGATCACTTTCAAACAATTAACCTACTATAGGAGTTATGATGCTTGTCCAAGAATTAATTGTTCCCAAAAAAAGATTAATTGATCAAATAATTATTTTACTAGCAGCAGGCTTTGAAGAGAATGCCACCATTACGATGCTGCATCAAATGCGACAAGTGGGGTTACCAGTGTCTTTAGTAAGTTTAACTGGGGGTTTAGTTACAGGAGAATATGGGGTTGCAATTCAACCAGATTACACTTTAGAACAGCTTCGAGTGGGTACTGCTTATCGAATGATCATTGTTCCTGGTGGGAGCCTTTGCACCACTTCCTTAGCAATCGATCCCCGTGTACATCGCTTATTAGCATCCTCGCTAAATAATGCGGGTTTTGTTGCAATATTATCCAAGGCTGAATCGCTGCTAGCACAATTTGGTTTGTCTCCGAAAGAAATGCGCTGTCACAATCTGATTTTTAAAAAAGAAAAGTGCATTCACCTGTTTGCAGACACTTTAGTTGAGTTATTTCAGCAAAGATAACAACTCCAATCCTTAATGGTTGCATTGTGATATTTACCAACCTAATAACAAACAATATTTAGAGTTTCAAGGGCATTTGCCCATAAAAACACCGCACCTTCATTACTTCACTAATCATATGAGCAGAAGGTTTAAATAAATCATGTAATGATTCAAGCAATACATTTAGCATCATTCTGCTATCTGGATGAAAAGAAATCAAATTGCATTAACAAATAGGATGCATATTTAGGCGAAAGCCATCTATTCAAAAGGAGTATCGAATGGACAATTTTCCTTCTGATGCAGGGGTTTTTATTACGAATACCCACAATTTTAATGTTGAGTTGGGAGCTATTCCATTTATAAATTGGGAAAAGGGAGAAGGGGAGTTAGAAATTAAAATTCCGTATGATGGACGATTACTTCAAAATATAAAGCCATACAATGACAAACTTTATTTAGGAACCTACAACATCACTAAGAATGGGAAGGAAAAGGTTCATCAACAACTTCCTATCGAGCTCCCCCTGCAACAAGGGAATGCATCTTCTTATTTTAAAACTGCAAAAACGGCTGTGTTTAAAGCAGAATATGATGTTACGGAACCAACAGAAACTCTTTTTACCATTGATAGCAAAATTATCGATATTGATGAGCTTTTAGATAAGATTGTTAATGGAGATATTGATTCCTTTAAGAATGAACTGAAGCTAGCTATTTCTATCTGGACCCCCGATCACGCTAATCAAGCAAAGAAAAACAAGATTTTTGCACTTGAGAAAAAGCTAATCAAGCGTGATATAGAACGGCAAGTTTTTATTCCCCATATAAATCCCCCAGACTTTGGGGACATACTTGCAGAAAGCATGTGTGCTCTTGCCAATTCATCAGGCGGCACCATTTTTATAGGTGTAAATAATCAGAAAGAGTTTGTTGGTTTTCCACCTGAAGTCATTGACCAATCCCACATTGAATATTCTTTATTAAGGGCTGCGCTTCGTTGCTCGCCCCCAGTCCCATTAACACAGCCGGTATATTTCGAACCCTTTAAAGGAGAACATGTCGCACTGGTTGACGTTCCATCTTCCATTGGAATCCAGCATAAATTAAAAGGCCGCGTTTACTTTCGTAAGAAAGGGAAAAATACTCATCATAAAAAGGGATTGTTATCCAAAATAACTCTACCTCCTCTATTTGAGCAATTTAAATATTTTGGAGATTATATTCAATCTACGGCACAAAATTACAACAAGCTGGAACAAGATAAAGAAGTCACATTAGATTTTAGTCAACGATGGGCCGCTGGAAAAATTGGTCCCGAAATCGTTAAATTAATTAATTCCTCTCAAACACAGGGAAGGATCATTGTGAAATGCATCCGAATACCAAAATCTCGCTCACGAAGGCCTTTCTTTAAACAAAAGATATGGAAAGATTTCCATGACTATATAAAAGAAGAAGTGGATGATATTCGTCCCAAGTTGAAAATGCCGAATATCTACTTCCAAAAAAATGACGATACTCACTATGCATTTCTGAAATTCAATTTTGAAGATGTGCCAGCTGCCCTGTATAAGAACCGAATTTATTTACCGGAGCAGGATGATGAGGAAAAGGAGTCCCCTAAAAAGCAGGTTTTTGAAAGGTATGTCAATGCATCCAATATTTGGGCAGCACCACCCTCTAGTAATTCGGACACAACCTTGATTGATGCTAGGTTAGACTGGCCAATCCAACCGTCGAATCATATGCCTAAAGAGGAAACTTTATTTGGCAATTATGATATTCAAAACTGGGCCATGGCTTGGAAAGACCGCTCTTTCGAGGAGAGCTATTCAGGCCATGGGTTTGAAATCAATCTCCTGGCTCATTTGCATCAAGTACTATTAGATTTAAACGGGGATGATAATCTAATTTCAAAGGAAGAAATTAATACGACAGGGACAATCTCTTTCAGGCTTGAAAACTATTTGACATCTGAATTGTCTCTCGAACCTATTAAAGAACAACTTGGGAATGGTCCCTTCACCCAAAATCTACTGGATAATTTACCAATTTATAAACAAACAATAGTCAACCTCAACATCACAATCAGACTTAAAGAGCTCTTCCAAGAACGAATCAAAACCGCAGTCTTAAATTTCAAGATGTTAGATGTCAATCTTAACCAACAAAGGGTTAACGATCTACGTTACATTTGTGAAGATTTAGGATTTAAGATTCCCATCGAGGATGTTCATGTTGAGGTGAATCAGAATGAGGAAATGACTTCAGCCTTGCTTATGGGGACAAAAAACACAGATTATCTAGATTTAGATATGGCTATGGGGATTCAATGTGACAGGATTGAGCTTAAACGGGAACTACGGTTTGATGAAAAGCGAATTGACACAAAAAACACACAATCTGCTACTTTGAACTTCATGCTTGCTATTCGTGGTACCGGGGATGATATAGGAAAGCATTTATCTGCCGTCCAATTCCGGTTCCTCAACACCATTCAAACCAGACTGCACCATTTAAGAACAGAGTAGAAAAGGGACAACAAACTCATGACAATCTTTACCAAAATCCATCCAGTAAAAATTGAGAAGAGTGACCGCACTAATTGTGTGAGTCATCTTAGTTATGAAACTCCCGTCGTTGGTTGTTGCCATCATACAGGGGATTACTTGACAGCCGCAGAAATTGAGCCAACACAGCAGTATCGTTTTTGGATCAGTAATGAATTCCCTGGTCTACCTAAAATAAACAAAGCATTTAGAGATGCATTTCACCAAAAAAAATCGCATCATTTAGAAATAGATGAACGATGGTTGTTGCCGATCGCTTTATTACTATTTGCGATTGGTTCATTGATCTTTAGTATTGATTATCGTGTTAATCTCCAAACAATCAACGACTTGCCTAATTTGCTGTTTTTTTGGTTGTATCTCTTCGGCTTCTCCTTTTTTCTGCTTTTGACGGCATTAGCAATTTTGTTTGATGAAAAACTTTATCACAATATCCTTTCTATAGGGAGACGCCCCAAATTATATGTTTACCCATTAGACTGTAGTTATGAGGTGGAAGCAATTGAAAAGCTTACAGTCAATTTAGATAATTCGGAAGGATTGGTACCAGAGGTGAAGCAACAAGACTGCCAGCTCAAAGTAACCGTTCACCCCGCCGAAAACAATTGGGAGTCCATTGTAGACTACGCTCAAAAATATCGACTTTCCTTAGCGCATTTAGAAATGTTTGCGGGCATCGTTTCTTTGAACCGTCTAAGTGCGGTTCAATTCCCAAACGGAGACAGTCGATTTGAGTACGATCATCGCATCAATTTACGCTTTCCTTACCAAAGCCCGAGTCGCCGGAGACGTTCAAAACCATCTAACCAACTAATCTATAGAACGCCTTACAAGATTAACTTCGATCAATTGGAATCGAACAAAGATGACCCAAACAATTTCCCTCTAGTGTGTACACCCAAAATTGCGCCCAATAACAGTCGCCAATTAAATATTGAATTTGAATGGAAAGGTAAACAGAAAATATCAAGCATTCCTTTTTGTCAGCTTGAAATTCCAGATGAATTGGGGTCTGTAATCTATGTTAAATTGGGACACTATGACAAAGAACGATGTATTGTGACTTGGAACAACTTAAAATTCAAAGAAAATCAATTGACCTTAACTTTGCATTTTGAAAAACCTGTTTTGACCTATAAACAAAAAATATGCGGACAATACAAAGTCGAACTAGACGATCTCTATTCAGAGATGACAATCGATCCGTCTCATATATGGGATGTTCTTGGACATCGGGTGAAATCTAGTCAAAGTATGATTCGACTCAAAACTGATTTAAGTGGGGATCTAATTATTGATCCCCAAAGATTATCGCAGGCACACGAATATGTGACTGGTATGTCAATTAATGCCCCAATTCCTCCCAGCGAAGAAATTGTCCAAACCATTCTAAATGTCTTATTATCAGAAGGGTTTGATGTCTTACGAGTTGCCAAACAATTCCCCCGCCTTGATCCACTTGGAAACTTAAATAAGGCTCTTTTATATTGGGATATTTTTACGAGACGGTATAGTAAAGACTTGATGGAATCTTTTGATTTACATTTGATTGTTTCAGGATACACACAAGCGGAATCCGAATCTGAATTTACGCCCGAGCAATCTGGCATGGCAGTGGATTTGAGGATACGGTGTCTGCACGACCCAAGAAACAAAGCTCTTGTTCAATTTGTAAAAGAGAGCATGGAAGCGAAGGATTCAGCAACAGGAATGACACTATATGAAAAAATTCAACAGACCATTACAAACTCTGCTACCCAAAAAGGGAATAATTTAAACGGAAAGCAAGCAAATGACTCACCCGACTTTTATCAAAATCCAACAGATCGGCCTTTGGCTTGAACAAAAAAACGAAGGGTGGGTGTTGTGCGTTCAAAATTCTGACAGCAATGCTATAAGTAAAACGACCGTTATCTTGAATGCGCGCTCACCCGTATATATCAGCAAGGATCAGTTCCAATTAGGCACGATTCAGTCAGGAGAGACTGTTTATTCTGCACCCTTTATATTAAGGGTGCTTGAGCCAAAACTTGAGCATAAAAAAAGAGGAGGGCCAATACCAAAGCTATCCCCCCCCACTTTTTCGCAACGCATGCATCTGTATCATACAATGCGGAAACATCTTAACTTAGAAGAGCTCAAGGATATTTGCTTTGAATTAAGCTATGATTATGAAGACCTTCCTGGTGAAACAAAAAAACAAAAAATTCAACAGCTTATCAACTATTGTTATCGGTTCAATTTAATCATTGGATTAATAGAAATATGCCAGAATTCTTATAGACGCGTTGATTGGGTTGGAAAGCAGGAAGAGGTGCTACCCGAATCCTCAGTTGAACAACAACAATTTGCTCCCTTTACTGTTCAGTTGAAATTTGATTTTATTTATAGAAATACAAGAAATCGCAAACCTGCTCGGCTTGCTGATAAGTTTCAAATCCCTATCACATGAAAAAAATCATGAGCTATTCTTAGGGTTGCGCTCAGTTTGGGTACGTTCTAATTGCTCCAAGGCCTCCTTGGATGCCAATTCTCCTCGATGGTTACCTAATTCCCTCTCAATGTCCATACTTTGCTGGAAGTAGCCTTGAGCCTTTTCGAAGTCTTGGTGTATTTGAGCAAGCTCACCAAGCTGATGTAATGTCGCAGCAATACCAGCCTGATGACCCAGCTGACGTTCTATTTGTAAGCTTTGCTCATACAATGATTCTGCTCTAGTGTACTGTCCCTCCAACTGGGCAAGAGTTCCTAAATTATGCAAAACGAGCGCTATATTTTCGCTATCTTCTTCCGCTTCATAAAAAATTCTTGCACGATTGTACCAGGTATGAGCAGCCGGATAATCCTCTTGGGCTTGAGCTAAAACACCAAACTGTAACCAAGATGAAGCAATGCTAGAATTATCTCCAGCCAATTCTGCTAGATGCAAGCTTTGTTCATAATATTCCTGCGCAACTGACAGTTCCCCTTTAAAAAGAGCAATATTCCCTAAATGATGAAGGCTCCCTGATTCCTTAATTGAGTCGCCTAGTTCCCGATGGAGCTGTAGGCTTTGTCCATAATAATTTTCTGCCTTATCAAGATCACCAATTTGTTCTGCCAGTAGGCCCAGCTGTTGTAAAGCGCCGGCTGTATTCTCTGTATCGGCTAACTCCCTAAAAAGCAAGAGGCTTTGTTGATACGCTTTTTGCGCACTGGCATAAGCCTCACCGTCCAGCTCAATCCCTGCCAACTGATAATAGACTTCAGCCATCCCCCGTGAATCTCCCTGTTGAGTGTACAGTGTTAGCGCTTGTTGATAATACGTATACGCTCTTTCGCTTACATCTTCAAATTGAGCCAGCTGCCCTAGATCAAAAAGTAGTTCAGCTGCTAACTGATCATTGTTGTGCTCACGAACGATTGATAGGGCTGCTTGGTAATTTTTCTCTGCCTCAGCAAAAGCTCCCGTCTGTAGAGAAAGAAAACCAAGTTGAGACAATGTATCGGCGGTAGCCATCTGTTGGCCAATCTGTTGACTGAGCTTTAATGAACGATTGTAATATTGCTTCGCTAGGGAATAATTTTCTTGTTCGAACGCCATATTCCCTAATTGTCCTAAGACTAGTGCACATTTAGCAGGTTGACCTAACTGCTCTTCATGCATAAGGCTTTGATGATATAGTTGATCAGCATACGAATAATTTCCTTGTACATACTCTAGATTGGCCTGTTGATATAAAGTAACAGCGATGCTGGAGAGGTCGCCAGCAGAGGAAGCAAAGTCAAGACTTTGTTGGAGTAGTTTGGCGGCTTGCTCATATTTCTTAGCTTGTAGAGCAAGTGCCGCGAGTTGATTATATACTGTACTTAAGCCATCAAGGTCATTGAGTTGATTAAAAATGCCCTTACTTTTTTGATAGTATGCGTCAGCTTTTTCTTGATCCCCATTTCTGTATGCAAGGTTGCCAAGAGCAAGATACGATCTGGCTAATCCGGCTTGATTACCTAGCTGTTTATCGAGAGCTAAGCTTTGAGAATACAAAGCATATGCCTTGGTATAGTCGCCAATATCTTCAGCCAAATCCCCCAGCTGATGTAAAGTATTGGCTTTGCCAATCAAGTTGCCTACGGCCTCCTCTAAAGCAAGGCTTTTTTGATAAAGGTCGTTTGCTCTTGGATAAGAGCCTGTTGCATGGGCAATCATCCCAAGTTCATGCAGAGCGGAGGCGATCCCAGATTCATCATCTAACTGTTTGGCGATGTCTAAACTTTGCTCAAAGAGTTGGTCAGCTTCATGATATTGTCCCATACGATATGCAAGCATTCCAAGCTGGTGAAGACTTCGACTTACCCCTGATTGGTCGTTAAGGGCTTTACTAATTGCTAAACTTTCTTGATAGATCTGTCGCGCCTCTTCCCACGCACCCACATTTTCTCTAGACAAAGCAAGATTATGCATGAATTTAGACAATTGCTTTTGGTTTTCCGTTGCTTCAGCCGCCTGGACAGCCTCTTTCAACCCTTCTTGAAGCATCTCCCAATGGCCACGTATACTAAGATAGCCATCTACCGGCCGACATAATACTTCAGCAAATTGTTGTACCGTACTCCATTCCTTTCGTTGATAAGCTTGGGTCATGGCAAGACGAAGATTGGGCAACTCACGAGCCAGTGCATCATAGTCTGCGGCCGTCGATTGCATAAATCGCTTTCCATGCTCAAGAAAGCGTTCTGTGTGATGTCCGGCTGTCATCTGGCGATGACGCCGCCATTTTGTTGCATCATGCATCATCTTGGTAAGCCATTTCCCTTTCAATCACGAGGGACCGCTTATATAAGAGCCCCTTTCAATTAAGGGCCTAGACGAGAATTTGTTTTGAGAATCTAGAAGCTGACAAATGTACAAAATTTGATAAGCATAAATTAGCAGCAATACACCTTATGGTTTTTTACAGGGGGCAATCTTAAAAGCTGACATAAAGAATCTACGATGAATCTGGAGGTGTATCTTCTTTCCACTCTTGTGTAATGTCTGCCAATATAAAGTAGTGTGTTAATGGATGGAGTGCAAAACGCTCTTGCCCCAAAAAACCGATTTTATCCACTAAGGACATCGTGACTAACTGATCCATCGCAGGCCAAAATTCATTTGAGCCCAGTTGACTGACAGCGATAACATCTTCTTTTGCCCCACCTGTAGTTGGTGGAAAAACAGAGATGTCCACAAGAGCCATTTGGCTAGGCATCTGCAGCAAGTTCCAAGAATACCAGTAAACAAAGCTATAAAATTCATAATCTTGACCTTGTGCAGACGCTTCTTTAAGTGTTTGCAGAACGACATCCATGGGTTGTCGACTTAATTGCCCAATCACCAGCTTCATAGCTAATGGGGCGCCCCCAGTATCTTGCTGAATTTGTAGCAGAATTTCATTGGGAGCTTCAACAACTGCCGTTAAATTCCGCTCTTGGCCTTCTGTTCGTAAAAACGTAATACCATCTTCATCTGGGAATCCTGAAAGTGCGATAGTGAATGCACGATCATGGGTTACCCGATGGCGGCTAGTGATCAGAAGCTTGCTCTGACCCAGAATCTCAGCGATGTGGTGAACAAGGGTATCGTATTCAGGAATCGTTTCAAGATTGTCCAGCACAATCAAAACACGTTGCTCAGCTAACAGATAGGTAATGGCAGTTTTTTTCTGTTCTAACGGCATCCCTGCTACATCAATACGCTGACATTGGCGAGCAATTTCGCTGAGGAGTACATCAAAATCATAAACGACCTCATTTTGTGTAACAATTTGCTCACCAATAAAATGCTCGGTTTTAGCACTCGTCCAAACAATATGCTCAAAGAGAGCTTCCTGCTGACAGAGGTCAACCGTTTCTCGAGCGATTGCTGTCTTCCCCATACCGCCCAGCCCAACTAAGACGACGATGGATCTTCCATCCGGCTGACGGAGTGCAGAAATGATCTTTTCTTTCTCATCAGAGCGGCCAATCAGTTGATGATACGCTTTGGGTGGTAAATGAGACGATACAGCCTCTTCAGTTTCCTGATCAACACTCGATGAACAGGAAGGCGGATTGTTGCTGAAACTAAATGAAATTGCAGACCCCCAATAGGCAATTTTCTTAGCAGCAGGGTCTAGGCTGTCATCTTTGAGGGCACTGAGCAAGTAAAGACCTAAAGAATCATAATACTCTTGCCAATCTCTAAATAGATATCTTTTGGCTGCTTGGCGTATCAATTTGAGAATAAGAAACGGCCGTTCTAACTGGTCTGGAATGGTTGTCTTTTCCGCCTGCTCTATCTCGCAGTGTAGCTGGGTATAAAAATCAATAAGGAGCTCCGGAGAAATACCATGATCATCTTCTTGCATAGGCATAAGGTGCGTTATTACACTCATTTCCAGGTAGAGCAAATCTTTCAGAATATGATCTTGGTGTGATTCACCAAAATCGATTAGATAGCTGTTGCTATGGTCTTGTTCCACCAACACATTTTTAAGATGTAAATCACCATGAATACAAGCAATGTAGGCATCAAAAGAGCGAGAAAGCACATTGGCATAATGGAGTAAAGGGTTGGGAAGTGTGACATCATCTCCCAGAACTAATGTTGGAACTAAGGGGTCTTCATCCTGAAAAAGCAACTGAACCTGCTTTGTTAAAAAAGTATCACGTGTCTCTTCAACTTGCCCAAGTAAGGGTTGTTCAATCACCTCTCCAATGACATAAGAGAACTTATCAGTGACATTTTTGAGATAAAAGTGAAATGGTGGTTCAGAGTCTGGGCTATTAAACAAAACTATTTCTTCTTCAGGAATGTGCGCCACTGGCTGGAAACCACGGAATTGGAGGAAATCATTGGGTTGCAAAGATTCTCCTCGTGCTGATGATGGTTCTAGCCATTTGACCTGTTGTTGTTCAGGCGGATCTGTAACGAGTGAAATCGTTAAATTCACGGGCATTATGGCATCATAGGCGGTCTGCAAATAAAGTTCGTTTTGAACATATCTCTGCTCCCATAGGGTATTCATTGTGCGGAACAAGCGTGATAAGACGCCCTCAATTTGCTCTAGGGTTGCCTTTTGGACAAATTCTCCCAAGCTGATGACAGAAAAGACACCTTCACCTGCCATTGTATAGCGAAGCCCACCCAGCGGATTGCCAGGAGGATATACTGGCGCATTTTGGATAGCTGCAATCGCTGGGAGCTTATTTTGGATGCAATCCTGATAGCCCTTCCACTCTTTTGCAATGGCTGCGACACTATCAATCTTGACAATTGCTAATAGGTCAGCACTCTCTTCTTGGATAGGTCTGACGCGGAAGACCCGGCTACTACGTTGCCCCTCCGTAAATTCGGAGAGAACCACCACAGTCTGATAATTAGCAAACAGTACTTGTAAAACCCTCTTCTCATGCAAAGAAAGCTTTTGGTCTTTTAAACGATTGTCTATTTTGGGTTGTGAAGCCATAAGTACCCCAACGAAACTTTAAATAATGATATCAACGCGGTTTATGGACAAATGGGCTTTAGCCCATGAAAACCCCTCACCTTTAGGTCGGGGATGAATGTCACGGGCTTTAGTAGGTACCTGGGCCCAGCTCAAATGTTCTACCTTTGCTATAATTGGAGAATAAATCATAAAGTGGCGATGCTAGCCACATCCCGCTTTTTGGCGACTAAAATCGAGTTGGTCACAGAGATGAGTATACAAACTTTCAACAGCGGATTCAAATTCAGAATATATCCCAATACGACCCAAAGACAGGCCCTGGCCGTCAATTTTGGTCATGCTCGGTTTGTCTACAATCGGTATCTTACCCATCGTTCTGCAACCTATCAGCAGACCGGCAAAGGGCTCAGCTATAATGAGTGTGCCGGTGACTTAGTCTTGCTCAAAAAGGACCCTAATTTTGTTTGGCTAAAGGATGCGTATTCTCAAGTTCTCCAGCAATCGTTGAAGGACCTTGACAGGGCATTTGGCCGCTTCTTCAAGAATCTTGGCAAATATCCTCGATTCAAAAATAAACATGGCAAACAAACGGCCCGGTTTTCTCAAGGATTCAAGCTGGCAGAAAAACAACTCTATCTCCCTAAAGCGGGTTGGGTCAAAACAAAAGTCCATCGAGAGTTGTGGGGTCAAGCAAAATCTATCACCGTATCGAAAACCAAGGCCGGTAAATATTTTGCTTCAATCCTATGCGAGTGGAGTCAAGAACAACCTAAACCCATTCAAGGAGGGGTAGGCATTGATTTGGGCCTCACACACTTCGCCATCCTGTCAACCGGCGAGAAGATTGACAACCCAAGAAATCTTCGTCGGTCAATGCGCAGATTAAAAATTCGCCAAAGGCGATTGAGCCGAAAAGAGAAAGGCTCTGCCAATCGCATCAAAGCCCGTTTAGCTGTCTCAGCCACCCATGAACGGATTGCCAACCAAAGGAAGGATTTTCATCACAAAGTCTCACACACTCTGGCGCGGTCATTTGGGACCATCAAAATTGAGGACCTGCATATTTCGGGAATGCTCAAAAACCACAATCTGGCTCAGGCAATCTCAGATGCGGGCTGGAACCAGTTCATCACGTTCCTGAGCTATAAGGTCGAGTGGGAAAACGGCCATCTTGAAAAGGTTGACCGTTGGTTTGCCTCCTCTAAAACGTGCTCAGTGTGCGGTTGGAAAAATCACGAATTGAAATTGCATCAACGGGAATGGACATGCCAAGCGTGTGGTGCAATCCATGACCGGGATGTGAATGCTGCTCAAAACATATTAAGCTATGAACTACCGATGGAGCACCGGGAAGTCACGCCTGTCAGAGATGACCAGCCAGTAGGCAGTCAGGGCAGGAAGCCCTGCACCTTTAGGTCAGGGTAACTCACTTGATGTGTGCAGAACGATGATAAGCACATTTGCAAATCAGATTATTGATTGTCTTTATTTGCAACTTTTTGCGCAATTCTTCTTTCTTGCAATTCTACTTCCATAAGGTGTTGCGCTAGCACTACTTGATCCTGTTCCAATGACGGTAGAGAATATTGCTCATTGGTAGCGACCATCTCTTGCAACAGAGGGGTGGCTTGATTAAGATGCCCTTGTAACCGATAGAGTGTTGCAAGATTAAAACGTAACTTGTTAACTTCTGGCCAGATTTCTAATGTTTTAACGTCTGCAAGAGCCCGTTTAAAATATCTCTCTGCAGCCTTATTATCACCCCTCGCATAGGAGACGACCCCCAATAGGCTAAGGGTCAAATGTTGAGAAAGTCTGTAGCCTAATGTTTCTTTGATTTTCAAACTTTGTTCTGCATAATCCTGAGCAATATTGACTTCACGTTTGTCCAATGCAACCTGCCCTAACATATGAAGCACCCCCGCTATATTTCGCTCATCGTTGAGCGTTAAAAACAAGCGACGAGCTTGGTGAAGGAGACGTTCAGCCGAAATGAGTCTTCCTTCTTCATACGCCAGGTTACCCAGATTCCAAAGCGTCAGAGCAAATTGGCTGCGATCCTCAACCATTCGGCTCATTTTGAGGCCTTGCCTATAAAAATCTCGGGCTTCTTCTCGTTTTGCTTCGGCAGCAGCTAAGCTGCCTAATTGATGCAGCGCCTTGGCTATACCACCATGATTTTCAAGCTTGCTGTGAAGACCTAAGGCTTTCTTGTGCAGGCTACGTGCACGAGAATAATCAAAGGTTTGCTGAGCTATATTACCCAAATGATGATAAATAACAGCTGTTGCAATTTGAATGGCTGGTACAGGATTAGCAATCTTTAATCTGGCCAGTGCTGCTCGATAATTTTCCTGAGCAAGTTCTAGGTTCCCTTCCCACATCTGTATTGTTGCTAAGTCCGCCTGAAAAGCAGCTGCAGGTACGGTTTCGTTTCTGTCTAGAGAAAGGTCAACGCCATTGTGAAGCAATTG
>JANQSK010000101.1 GCA_028284105.1 Anaerolineae bacterium | reverse complement strand
CACTAGAGAGTCGGATCCGCGATGTTCGCGCAGCCGCAGCCGCCAAAATCAATGACGGTGCAGAATCCAAGAACTCTTTCCGATAATGCTCCCCAATGCCAAAAGAATCAAGACCAACCTGATCCGCAAATTCTATTCTTTCGAGCAATTCTGCTATTGCTCGTTCACTTTTAATAGCATCACTCGCGTCGTGTTGATTACCGGTTGATGCAAAACTATCAATCCCAATTTCAATCATTTTTTATTTTCACCACTTATGTTCTAAAACAAACTGTTCGTTATCAAACTAAATTAAGTATACAAAGTTTCATCCCCCCTGGCAAGCCCATTCATCTTCTTCCAAGACTACTGTCAAAATCTTGCTCGAATTGCCTGATTTCGTGCCAACATCATTTTGAACGTTAAAGTTTCACCATCACAACTCCTCAAAAGGACCATTCATGCAAAGGCACGCTTCAACACTCAACTTCAATCCAATTTTCGCATTTGTCATTTTGGTGATGGCTCTTTTTGTTGCAGGGTGTACTTCCCAAATCTCGGAAGCTGAACCAACCGTGCTTCCAACAACAACAGCAGCAACAGAAATTGTGATGGCAGAAACAGCAACGGCCGTTTCAACGTCAACACCTCAACCTTCAAATACCCCCGAGCCAACGAATACCCCTGAGCCAACGAATACACCCCAGCCAACACATACACCTGAACCTTCATTGACACCCACTCCAGTCATCCCCTTCTTAGACAGCAAGCCCGTTTTACCACCGGGTGTCTACGGATGGGAATCAACCTTTATTGATCCAGGTGGCATTGTGTATCACGATGGCCTATTCCACATGTTTTACAACGGCATCTCAACATGGCCTGCCCATGTCCAAGTCGGCTATGCCACTTCAGAAGATGGCTTGAATTGGACACGCATGACTGATACGCCGGTCTTTACAGGAGAAGGTATCGACTATACGGGCGTGTCTGTCTTTGTGTCTTCTGCCAATATATTAAATGATGGCACATGGGCACTTTACTTTTACACGATTGATTCAGGCAACTTTTCTGGGCCGGGCAAGATTGGCAGAGCAACGGCCGTTTCCCCACTTGGACCCTTTGTTGCCGATCCTGAACCCATTCTGTTACCTGGTCCTGAAGGAAGCTGGGATGAAAATGCGGTCCTTAATCCGAGCGTTGTCAAAACTGACGAGGGCTTTGTGATGTATTACGACGGCAATAGGGGAGATTCAGAAGCAAATCGAGACCGTCAAATCGGGATGGCCACTTCGTCTGATGGTGCAATTTGGACCAAATATAACATCGAAAGCACCACAGCTCTTATTGTGGCCGAAAGTGACCCCATCTTTAAAACGGGACGTTCAGGATCATGGGATCGCGATCGTGTGATGGACCCCAATGTGTTTTACAGTGAAGAAGATGGCTGGGTAATGCTGTATGAGTCTTCCCATTTTGATCAACAAAAACAACGCCGAGATTATGGCATTGGTGTCGCGTTTAGTGAAGATGGCATCAATTGGCAACGACCAGAAAGTAATAATCAATTTCTTTCAACCCTACGTGATAAGGGTTGGTCTGCAATCTTTTTAGCAACGGCCGTTTATAAGGACGGCACAACCTTTCTATATTACGACGTTCAAGCCACCTTACAAGGCGGCACGGTCGTTTATGGCGCCTCATTTGAGGGCAGCCTACTCCCCACTGAATAATTTATAGGCCTCATATTTTTCTTCCAAACGCAAAAAAAGCAGTGTAGGGGTACCTGCTTTTTTTGCACGCCTACCCACAGCATTTTAGTCAAAAGTTCTCTATCCGATATAATGATTGGGTACAATCAATGTCACAATCAGTTCAAATGGAATAGGTTGCACCCTGTATCATTTTTGAAATTAAAAGAGACTATTTTGGGCAAATTTGTCGAGACTCCTCAAGTTATTGTTTCCATAGAACTGTGACGAAAATTCATTAAAAAAACATTTCCCCTGATTCCAATAGCTCCACTTAAATGTTAATAATAGTCATCAAGAATAAGGAAGAAAATGACTCAAACAAATAGAACAAAGAAAGTTCTTAAAGGATGTGGCTGGTCACTTGCCGTTTTTATTTTAGCGATCGGTTTGCTAGCCGCTTTTAATTTTTATCGACTTCGTCAAATCACTTTTGTGGTTGCCGATATTTTAGCAGAGCCAGCCTATGCAACGGGTCTAAATACACCGGATGAGGTTCTTGATTTTATAGTCGATCATCAACAAGATGTATCGCTTGTCTCTTTTACTGTTGCACAAGACGGAACGGCCGTTCCTGACGAGAATCAAATTTATCACAACGCCGATGAGCAAATGCCTTTGGCCTCAACTAAGAAAATATTGATATTGGCTGCCTATGCTCAAGCGGTTGACAATGGGGATTTAGATCCAAACACGGCCGTTACTCTTGCAGAATGGGATCGGTTTCATCTCCCTGGCACAAATGGGAGTGCACATCTTTCAGCGCTTGAAGAACTTGGCATTCCAACAGATGATCTCGGCTATGCGCTAGATCCCTCTCAAACTGTCACACTCGACCAAATGGCATCAGCCATGATCGGCCGTAGTGATAACGCCGCACCTGATTATTTCATCAATCTTCTCGGTACAGATGCAATTGATGCAATCGTGTCTGATTTAGGATTTACACCTCGCCCCATTTTGCCTCATGCTGGCCTGATACTGACGTGGCAAAATCATGAACAACCTCGTCTTACAAATCGTGTCATTGATGAGCTCACCGGACTCAGCCGAGAAGCGTATGTTGCTCAGGTTTGGGAAACAAACGGCCGTTATCTTAACAGTGAGTGGGGTGAAGCTGAGCGAGAATGGCGCAAAAACGTTCAACGCCCTCAAAACATTCACAGACTTGAACAAGAAGCAGCCAATAGGCTAGACACAGTCGGCTCAGCACAACTCTATGCACAAATTATGGCAGGTGTCATCAGTGAAACGTTCATCTCACCAGAAGCTTCTCAATTAATGCAATCCCATCTTGAATGGCCAATGACCTTCACAGGAAATCAAGAAGCTTATGAAGCATTAGGAACAAAGGGCGGCTCACTTTTAGGTATTAACACAGAAGCCACTTATTACATCCCTAAAAATGGTGAATTTAGTGAACAACCTCGTATTGTTGTTTTGTTCATGAGAGATATGCCCTTTGGTGCTTGGCTTCGTCTTTCTCAAACGTTTGCTCAACAGGATTTTCAACGCAGACTTGCCACAAGTCCTGAGTTCGTTCAACATGTGCAATCTAATTTGCCAATAGAATAAAACGATCGATTCGCAAGTGATAAGCTGTGATTTTTGACGGCCGTTTTTATTAATGCTACAAATACATACTGACTGGTAGGTTTTTATTATATGTATCAAAAATCGCTGACCACCATTTCGAATATCTTGGATGCAGCCCAGACCACCTTTCTGCACCACAACTACGATGACATCACCATGAGTCGTATTGCAGAAGAAGCAGGGGTAACGAAAGGCGCAATCTATCATCATTTTGAAAGCAAACAGCAACTTTTTCTTAAAATGATGACCGTTTACCTAGAACAGTTACGGGATGAGCTAGAAACGGCCGTTTCCCTATCGGCTTCAGCCCGTGAGCGATTGACGCTGTTAACCAGTCTTTATCTATCCAAGTCACTACACGAACAAAAGGTGATTCAACTAGTACGGCGGGATAACGGCCGTTTTACAGGCACAGATCGAGACAAGCTCATACGCGCTTACCAAGATGCTCTACCCAACCCCATCCAACAAATCATGAGTGACGGAATCAAAGAAGGTAGCATCATTGATGATGATCCGCGTCTTTTGGCGTGGCAATTTGTTGCGATCGTAGAAGTGAGCCTGAGTGATTATGCACGTCAACGCTTTAACAACCCCCAAAAGATGGCAGACTATTTGACGCGTATTTTTTTTGAAGGGGTAGCAAAGAGTGAAAGTAAATAGTGGATAGTAGGTAGTAGATAGTAGATAGTGAATTAAAATCGTCGCATTTTGATAACGAGATGCTAACTAAAATAAATTTTTAAATAAAGAGCTGACATGCTGACATGCTTCCGCAATCAGCTCAAAACCCAAAGCGAAAAAGAAGAAAGGAGTTCCCACATGACAAATCCAGTTGTTACATTTGAAAAAGAAGGTGCCGTTGGCCACATCATTCTTAATCGCCCTCCTGCCAATAGCTACGAAATCAACTTTATGAAAGACTTCGATGCAGCACGAAAAGCAGCCGAAGGAGATGACGAAGTCCGAGTGGTAATTGTCCGCAGTGCTTCAGAAAAATTCTTCTGTGCCGGTGCTGACATCAAAGCATTCCTCGCCAATTCAACTGAAGACAATATGACGCTGATTAGTTTTGGGCATGAAACCTTGGCCCAAATAGCAGCGAGTCACAAAATCTACATTGCGGCTATCAATGCCCATGCGCTTGGTGGTGGCTTGGAAATCGCGCTCGCCTGTGATTTGCGTTTTGGGGTAGACGGCCGTTACTTTTTAGGTCTTCCAGAAGTGACCCTGGGGATCCTCCCCGGAAACGGCGGTACTCAACGCTTGCCACGCCTCATTGGGGAAAACAAAGCCCTCGAAATGATGATTACGGGGGAACGCGTTGGCCCTCAAGAGGCTCATCAGCTCGGTATTCTCAACAAACTGTTCCCAGCAGAATCATTTATGGATGATGTCATGGCTTACGCCACCAAGCTTGCAGCAGGCCCTAGCATCGCAATCGGTAATATTAAGCGTGCCACGTATGACGGCATGGAAATGAGCCTAGCTGATGGGTTAGCCAATGAAATCGCCCTTATTCGCCCCCTCTACGATACAGAAGACGCCACAGAGGGGTTCGCCGCATTTTCTGAAAAACGGAAGGCAGAATTTAAGGGGAAATAAATTTAGACATTATGTAATCGGGTAATTAGGTAATTGGTGTATTGGTCATATGGGTATATTAAATATGACAAATTTCACTCATATTTCAAAATCACCCCATCTAATTACTGAATCACCTATTTACCCAATTAGATCACGGAGTAGCCTATGTCTCTCACTGAAGAACAAGTTCGGGAACGGCTCGGACACGGCAAACTAATCGAAAACATCTCCCAAATGAGCACGACCTATTTGGAAGGCATCAAACGCATTTTGACCGTTTCTGCGGATACGGAGCTTATTAGTGCCCCAGCCTATTATTTAGCCGCTCAAGATGCGCCTTCAACCAATGCATATATCTCTGCTATGAGCATCATTCAAGACGAGGTAGGCCATGCTCACATTGCGTACCGCATGTTAGAAGATTTGGGCGTGAATAAAGAGCATCTTGTTTATGAACGGCGACCAGAGGATTTTAAATATCCCTACGCCTTTGACGTGCCTTTGGAAACATGGGTTGAGTTGGTCGTAGCTAACGCGCTGTATGATCGGGCTGGATTTGTGCTCTTGAGCGATGTATTTAAACATACCACCTATGGGCCATGGAAACGTGCGCTAGCCAAAGTAGACAAAGAAGAGTCATTCCATTTGCGACACG
>JANQSK010000083.1 GCA_028284105.1 Anaerolineae bacterium | reverse complement strand
GAAAATAATTTGCAATTTTATTACTTTAGTGAGTCGCTCAATGAATGGGTAAACATAGACATCATTAGCAGAGATACCGTGAATAAAACGGTGACTGCTCAATTGAGTCATTTTACCGACTTTAGCTTAGGGGCGAATTATGTTCTATATCTACCAACGGTCATTAAATAATGCTCGATTAAAAAGTAGAAATTTTTGAAAGTTTCAATGTTTGTCGGAAAAATGAAGCGACGTGCGTTGAAATGAGTAGCTTTGACAAATAGACCTAACTATTTTCATAAGCTTCCTCTCCACTTAGACGGCATATGAAGGGGTTCACTATGCCGTCTTTCTTTTTCTTTTTTGAATATGTCGAAATAATGGGATTTTGTTCGTTGAGAGAGATAGCGAACTGAAAGTAAACCTAACTACTTTCATAAGCTTCCTCTCTAATGCTGGCATATGAAGGGGTTCAATATGCCAGCATTATTATTTATGCAGGTTCCAAAATTTTCTTCAAAAATTGACCCGTGTAGCTATTGGATGTTTTGGAGATTTTCTCAGGTGTTCCTTGAGCGATGATCGTTCCACCTCCTTCACCTCCTTCAGGGCCTAAATCAATGATCCAATCGGCAGTCTTAATGACATCTAAATTATGCTCAATAACAATGACAGTGTTTCCTGCATCTACCAATCGATGCAAAACATCTAAGAGCTTTTGAATGTCTGCAAAATGGAGACCCGTTGTTGGCTCATCTAAAATGTAAATTGTGCGGCCTGTAGCGACTTTACTAAGCTCACGCGCCAATTTAATTCTTTGGGCTTCGCCACCGCTTAAGGTCAGTGCACTCTGTCCAAGTTTGATGTATTCCAACCCCACATCGTACAGTGTTTTAAGTTGACGATAGATTTTGGGATGATTTTCAAAAAAGGAAAGGGCTTCTTGAACGTCCATGTTGAGCACGTCTGAAATGTTGGCCCCTTTATATTTGACGGACAATGTTTCAAAGTTGAATCTTTTCCCATTACACGCCCGACACACAACCCAAACATCGGCAAGAAAGTGCATCTCGACTTTTTTACGGCCGTATCCCGAACACTCCTCACATCGTCCACCCTGTACATTAAAGCTAAATCGACCTGGCTTATACCCTCGTGCCTTGGCGTCTGGCGTTTGGGCAAAAACCTGACGGATTTCATCGAATAATTTGATGTACGTGGCTGGGTTAGAGCGCGGTGTTCGTCCAATCGGATCTTGCGTGATGTTAATCACCTTATCAAGATGTTCTAATCCCTTGAGCGATTTGTATGGGCCTGGTTGTGATTGCGCTTGGTTCAGCACTTCAGCCAGCGCAGGATACAATGTTGATGTAATTAAACTGCTCTTGCCACTTCCAGATACCCCTGTCACCGTGATCATCGTACCTAGAGGGAATTTTGCTTTTACATTCTTTAAATTGTGAAGCTTTGCCCCTTCTAATTCAACCCAACCAATCTCAGTTTTGCGTCGGCCGGTGTTGGGTGAAGAGATAATCAAATCACCACTCAGGTATTTACCTGTTAGCGACTCAGGGTCAGCTTGCACTTCGCTAGGTGGACCAGCAGAAACAATCGCGCCACCATTGACACCCGCTCCCGGGCCTAAATCAACCAACCAGTCTGAATCCATCATCGTTTCTTCATCATGTTCCACAACCAAAACCGTATTGCCCATATCGCGGAGCTGCAAAAGGGTATCAAGCAAGGCTCTATTGTCGCGCGCATGGAGACCAATTGAAGGTTCATCCAGAATATAGAGAACGCCCACAAGACCGCAACCAATTTGACTGGCAAGACGAATGCGCTGGGCTTCCCCACCTGAAAGACTAGGTGCAGGACGATCAATCGTTAAATAATGAAGCCCCACATTGAGCATAAACTGCAAACGATCGCGTATCTCTTTAAGCACCTCTGATGCAATTTCAAGTTGCTCTTCATCTAAGCTGGCTTGTGAATCGTGATGCCCATTTTGTTGAACAGGCACTGGCGCTTCATTGTAAAGTCCAACGACCCAGCTGTGAGCCTCGTCAATGGCCAGTTGACTGACTTGAGGCAATGTTTTGCCCCCAACCTTAACCGCTTGGGCTTCTGGTTTGAGTCTTGAGCCATGGCACGTTGAGCAGGTGAGCTGATTCATGTAAGCCGCATATCGTCGTCGTTGCCCTTCAGAGTTGGTTTCTCGGAACAGACGATTGATGTGAAAAATGACACCTTTGGCTGGTCGCAGTGTTTCTCCACTCCAACTGCCACTTTCCCCTTCGCCACCCCAAGTAAAGCGGATTTTTTCATCACCTGAGCCATATAAAATGACATCACGGAATTTTTGTGGCAGTTGATTCCATGGCGTGTTCAGATCAACACCATAATGATCTGCCATCGTTTGAACATTCTTTGCGCCCCACGAAGATTCCTTCTTGCCGATGACCCCATGCCATTTGGATGCTCCTTCAAGCATGGATAGCTCGGGATTCGTAATGATTAGATCTGGATCGACCTGCATTTTTGTGCCAATACCATTGCATTCTGGGCACATGCCAATAGGGGAGTTGAAGCTAAAAAGCTGCGGAGAGAGTTCAGGGAAGCTAGTGCCACATTCGGCACATGCATTGTGTTCACTCATTAAAGTTGTCTCGCTGCCTGTGTCAAGCATGATCACCCCTTCTGCTGCTTTTAGGGTTGTTTCAATGGAATCAACGAGGCGAGACATGTAGGTGCTGTCAACTGATTCAGGAGATACAAGGCGATCAACGATGAGTTCGATATTGTGTTTCTTTTTCTTGTTGAGTTTGGGAATAACGGCCGTTAAATCAACCACATCTCCATTGACACGTGCCCGGGTGAACCCATCTGCCTTGGCTTGCTCTAATGCCTCTGCGTGAGTTCCTTTACGATTGCGGACAATAGGAGCCAACAA
>JANQSK010000057.1 GCA_028284105.1 Anaerolineae bacterium | reverse complement strand
ACTTCTCCTATTTTTAGACCTCAAGAATACATTCAAAAAACAGCATTAGAGTTGGTGGATGGCTTGTTTATCCTTCATACGATTAGCCAAAGTAGCCCACAAAATTTCTCCTCTAAATCGAGCCTGTTGACCTACCAAAAAATTCTCGATAACTACTTTCCTTCGCAAAACATATTGCTGGGTATCTACCCTGGCTTCCTGCAAGACAATGGACCTCGCGCCATGTTATTTTGGGCTCAAATTCATAAAAATTATGGCTGCACCCACTTTATTGTGAGTGAAGAAAATGAACAGAAAAACAAACTCATCTTTGAGAACTTTACAAAAGAGGAATTAGGCATTAACATCATGTCCTTTGACAAAACTTTCTTTTGCACCCAGTGCGATATGATAGTAAGTCAAAAAACTTGTCCACATGGTGACACAGCCGCAATTTACTATTCCAACAGCAGTGTAAAATCACTTTTTGATACTGGGAAAGCACCAGAACCTGTCTTTATTCGTCCCGAAGTGACGACAATATTGCACAAGTTTGGGTAACGAAATGTAACCCCTGTTGTAAGGAATTAAAGTTACTGTGACACTTCTGAACCTAACTATCTCCCAGACATGTACATTATAAAAATTATACGCTTACTGTTTAGCCAATCTTGCCTTAAGCGCACGCAAAAAATCTGATTTAGAGCATAAGTTTATTGAGATACGCTGCCAAAACACTGGCAGCCTCGGATTCAGGTCAATTCATGCTCAAATTTTTCCCAGACCTTTTTGCAACTGACCCATGTTAATCGTCAATGTCGACCACAATAACGTTTTATTTTTTCATTGTGGCGCATTATCCTGCTGACCTATAAGAACTATTTTGTTTCTTTGTCTATCAGCAAAATAAAAAGATGCTTTACTCAAACATTTTTCAAGAAGCACAACATGGATTAAACATTTTATGCAGCTTTGGGGATTGGCAATTCATCAAAGCGTTTTTTGCTAATCACATCCAAATAAGGAGTCTAAATTGATTGCTGTAAATAAAACAAAAAAACTGATTGAGCCCTATGGAGGGGAACTTGTAAATTTGCTTGTACCAGAATCAGAGGTAGCTGAATTGGCAGACCATGCCAATCGTCTACCGTCAATTCGTCTTTCGGGTCGTAATATGCACGATCTCGAACTGATTGCAGTTGGTGCATTTTCGCCATTAACTCAGTTTATGGGGCAAGCAGATTATCAAAGCGTTTTGGACAATATGCGCCTAACCAACGGTCATGTTTTCCCAATGCCCATTACGCTTCCTATCGATGACGATGTAGAAGCGGAAGTTGGACAAGAGGTCGCACTTCGCAGCCCAAACAATGATCTTCTCGCTGTTATGACAATCGAAGAGATCTATGAATGGGATCTCGAAGAAGTTGCCGTAAAAGCTTTTGGCAAAAATGATTTGCGTCATCCAATCGTTGCTGAAATGCATCGCTGGGGTAAACGCAATATCGCGGGTCCAATCCGCATGATTCAATTGCCACCTCACTTTGATTTCAAAGGGATTCGTCTCACACCAGCAGAAACGCGCCAACGCTTAGAAGAGTATGGTTACGAAAATGTTGTTGCTTTCCAAACACGTAATCCCATGCACCGCGTTCATGAAGAATTGACCAAACGTGCTATCGCAGAACGTGATGCGGTTCTTCTTTTGCACCCCGTTGTTGGGATGACCAAACCTGGTGATGTTGACTACTTCACACGTGTTCGCACCTACAAGGCATTGTCACAACAATATTATGAATCAGACCGTATCTTGCTCTCATTGCTTCCTTTGGCAATGCGTATGGGTGGTCCTCGCGAAGCGTTATGGCATGCCATCATTCGCCGTAACTATGGTGCGAATCACTTAATTGTTGGACGCGACCACGCTGGCCCAGGTAAAGATTCTGAAGGTCAACCATTCTATGGCCCATATGATGCTCAAGATTTGGTTGAAAAATATAGCGAAGAGATTGGCGTGAAAGTTGTACCTTTCCGCATGTTGGTTTACCTCCCAGATGAATCACGCTATGAAGAAATCGACAAAGTTACGCAAGACATGAACACAGCTAGTATTTCTGGGACACAAGTTCGTGAAGATTACTTGCATAAAGGGCAAAAGCTCCCAACTTGGTTTACACGCCCTGAGGTCGCAACGATTTTGTCTGAAACATACCCTGCACGTCATCGCCAAGGCATGTGTGTTTGGTTTACTGGCCTTCATAATGCAGGTAAATCAACAACTGCAGCCGTTTTAGCGACCTTGCTTCAAGAACACGGCCGTCAAGTCACCTTGCTTGATGGAGATGTCGTTCGTACCCACTTCTCTGAAGGGTTAGGCTACTCGAAAGAAGATCGTGATGATCACGTTCGCCGTATGGGGTATGTCGCTTCAGAAATCGTACGTCACGGTGGTGTGGCCGTTTGTGCAGCTGTAAGCCCTTATCGCGCAACCCGAAATGACGTTCGTGGTTCAATGAGAAATGACCACTACATTGAAGTGTTTGTTGACACACCACTTGATGTTTGCGAAAGCCGTGACACCAAAGGGCTTTACGCCATGGCTCGCAATGGGGAAATCGAAAACTTCACCGGTGTCGATGCACCTTATGAAGCACCACAAAATCCAGAACTCCAGCTAGACACTGTAGCCAATTCTGCTGAAGCTAATGCTCAAAAGATTGTCTCTTTCTTAGCTGAAAAAGGGTTTGTACTTAATTTCTAAAAATATTGAGGGTTTAGGGATTGATTGGTGAAAGGTGATGTCATTTTAGAATGGCATCTCAAATGCAGGTTCATCACCAATCACCCAAAATCAATCACAATTTGTTTGATTGAAGAAAATAGAGGTTTATATCAAAATGAGTGAACAACAAGGATTTGTACTTTGGATGACCGGTCTCTCCGGGGCTGGTAAAACCACGATTGCACTTGAGCTATTCCGTCAATTGGAAAGCCGCAATCTTCGTTTGGAACGTTTGGATGGTGATGTGGTTCGTGAAAGCTTGACAAAAGATTTGGGCTTTTCAGCAGAAGATCGCAAAACAAACATTGAACGTATTACATTTGTTGCGAAGTTGCTTTCACGCAACAGCGTTGGCTGTGTATGCTCGTTTATTTCACCTTACCAATCAGTTCGTGACCACGTACGCGCCAATACAACCAACTTTTTGGAAGTAT
>JANQSK010000005.1 GCA_028284105.1 Anaerolineae bacterium | reverse complement strand
TGGCAGGCTCCGCTTTTGCGCCAACGGTTGCCGCCTTAATTTGGCAGGTTGGTGGCTACAACATTGTCATTATATTTGCCGGTGGCATTGCCTTTTTAGGCTTGCTGAGCCTCATTATGGCGGGGCGAATCAAGTGAGTCGGCAGGCTAATCTCTGTTTAAACTTCATTAAATATGATGAAACAAGACAAGTCAGAAGCATGAAATTTTCTGGGTAGCCACCCAATTTAATCAATTCATTTTCAAGTTACTTTTTGGTTTTCACATAAAACCTGAGATACTTTGGGCATGAGTAGAAAAAGAGGGTTTCGCGTAAGCGATGAATCAATAGTAGAAACAATACTTCAAATGTGTGCTGCTGAAGACGTAGAAGGGCAGGTAAAGCCAGAAGATGTGGCGATGGAGCTTCATCCATCTGATTGGCAATCATTGCTCAAACGCATCCGCTTAACGTCTCGCCAACTCGCTGAAGCAGGCAACATCCACATTTTGCGCAAAGGGAAGCCAGCAGACCCCAATGATTTTAAGGGTGTCTATCGGTTGCGTATTACACCACATTTTTTCGAACACGGCATTGAGTCAATTTAATTTAAACCAGCTTTCTATTGATTCAACAGTTCGCTCATCTGGCAAGGATTAAAAAGGAAATCCTATCCTTGCTAGACGAAAAGCCGATGAGTTGAGTCATCTATTTTCATTAATCGGCTATGGAATTATTTTGCGCTGTCCCATTCAAGGTATTCATAAAATCACTTTTACCCCTATGTCTTAAACACCGACAATATTGTATTCAATTTACCAGTTGAATGACACCCCATTTTCCATTGACATCCCATTCAGGGTCTTGCTGACGTAGTTGAGCAGAACGGCCGTTTTCCAAGCCAGCAAACACTTCAGCCTTACAGGTGCGTAAAAAGAGCATCGGAGCCGGCATATCGGTCACAATATCGGCGATTGGTGTTTCATACGGCCAATGCAAATCACCCAATGCACGCCGATAGTTGGCATCCCCCTTTGAAATAATGAGGTCTGACAGAAATAGCTGCTGACGAAGATCAGCAGGCATTTCCCACAATGGATCAGGTGAGGTCCAGAACAGATGCTGGTGTAAAAGTAAACGGCCGTTTTCATGTAAACGCTGCATCCGCTGCCCAAACCGCTGCAGCTCAGGCTCTTCTTGAGCTAATAATGTCGCAATCGTGAACCCGAAATCATAAAGCGTGACATCAGATACAAAAGTCGGATGACGCTTCACGTGAAAATGAATCGTTAAATCAGGATTGAGTAGGAGAAGATAAGCAGCAATTAGAAAATCACCAACCAGCTCATACCCGGCATTATCAATTATAAAATCCAAGCGATTGGCACTTTGAATTTTGGGAATAACGGCCGTTAAATCATTAACGAGTAAATGGGACATCTGTGCAGAATGGGAGCTATGTAAATGATCAAACTCATCATCAGCCGCCCAAAGCCCCAAATCGACTTGATTCCCCCAAAGATCACGCAAGAGCAACCAGTGCATATCGCTGTCTGCCCAGCCGTTACCGACCATTTGATCCAGTTGTTTTGCTTCCGCTTCAATGCGCGGCAGCATCAATTCAAGGCTTTGGCTTTTTTGATGAGCAAATGGGTCAATATTTGTTTTGAAGTAGTCAACCCCTTCAATAATGCGCCGAAATTTATATGTTTCAATAAAGAACCAAGGCGCCTCAAGCCAATTTTGACCCACATAGGGTGCAATCCTATCGTTCCACATCTCGAAATCTGGTGCATGTGAATCTTGCAATGGCCTTACCTTGCCGTAAGGAATCTCATCGACCAATGTTTGAATTAGGGAAACGGCCGTTTGGTCAAGTTCATTTTCCTCCAAAACGCGACGCACAATCCCAGCCAAACGGTATTTGACAGTTTGTTCAGTAAATGTGCCGGAATCAAGCCCACGCAGGGGTTTTGGTAATTCAAGTGAAGGATGAGGCATTTGAGGAACCTTTTTGATGGATCAGTTTATTTTATCTTTTCATTTTTAGGATGAATTTCTTCTACTGGCAACTATTTTTCTAAACCATCCAAAAAGGTCTCAATCAAACGATTAAAGCTTTTATCCACATCAATGGGCATCTGAAATCCATTTAAAGTTTCTAGGTGGGCAAATCCATGCAAAAGTGCTCGCAAAGCGCGAATAGCATGAATGGCGTCTTCGTTTTCAAGCCCCCATTCTTTAAATATATTTGCAACATAGGCAATTAGCTCTTGCGTGTCTTTGAGCGCATCAGGGTTCGTTTCGTCTGGAGGATTTTGAGTGATTAAATAAAACCCCGGATTTTGAAGCACAAATGACCGATACGCATGCGCCAAAGAGATGAGAGCCTCTCGCCCATTTTTGCCTATCGTTGAACTTTTGACTTGATGTAATAGCTGTTTTTGACCTTCTATCTCTAACGCTTTGTGCAGTCCGGGTATGCCTTTCACATGCGTGTAAAGAGCGGATACCGTCACTTCGAGATTATTCGCTATCTCGCGAAGTGTCACTTTTTCTATTGAGCCTGTTTCGTTTGCTATTTTGATGGCTTCGGCAATCACTTTCTCTTTTGTGAGAGACGGCCGTTTCATCCTAACTCCTCTTTACCTTCGCAAAAGCAACAAACCATTGAAAAGAGCACAATTCTATTTTTGGGGTGAATTTTCAAATCCATTTTTGGGACCTCCATCGCGACGTCTCTATATCTTATAGAACAAATGGATCAACATTTCAACATATTCGTTTAATTTCGATTGGGTAATGGGAATAGCTAGTTGTTCAATGCCAAATAGGGAGCAGGCTTTTTCTTGAGAGCAAAAGTAAATTACGTCGATTTGGGTTGGGGAGTAGCATTCATAAAGCTACCGCTGCCATAAGCCAATTTACGGCCGTTTTCGTCAACCGCTTCCGCTTCAGTCACCACAATACGTCGAGATTGGTGAACTACATTGGCAATCGCTTGAAACGAGCCTTCAGCGATAGGTCTTAAAAAGTGGATGTTGAAGGAGGCCGTCACGGGCACCGAGTCTTCAGTGAGCGACGCTGCTGCAAAGGTACAGGCATCATCGAGGGCTTTAAAATAAACTGAGCCGTGCAGCATGCCACCCCCGTGCAACAAATCGGGTCGTACTTGAAGCGTCACTGTCGCTTTTCCAGCCTCAACCTTAATGGCAACGTCATAGTAATCGTTGCACGGATTGCGATCAAACATTTTTTCAAGTTTTTGATAGTAGGCTTGATTGGGCAAGGGGTTATCCTAATGCTTCAGAAACGGCCGTTTTGAATGCATCCTCTTGGGTGGCGATCTCAAACATTGCTTCTGCATCATCACGCTGATTTTTTTGCAAATACAGCAAGCCTAAAACGAAGTGAGCGGCGGGTAATTGTAGACCCCCATCAATTGCTTTCTTGAAACAACCTATCGCATCATCAACCTTACCTCGTGAATCAAAATCCATCGCCTGACCTAACAACGCATCTCGTTCGAGCTTACTCAACGATGAATTAGCATCCTCGTCTTCATCTTCATCACGAAATAGCTCAATCGCAAAATGTTCTTGAGCAACTTGCTTGGCAGCCTCAATTGGTGAATCCGGTGGAGGTGGGGTCGCAGGCTGGGCCTTTTGCCGTTCAGCCTCAAATGCGGCAGCCATTTGGCGTACCGTTCGTGTTAATTCATCCGCTTCGGCCTGTTCTTCAGCAGAGATAGCGGGTTCAGAGGCCACTTCCTCTTCTTCCTCTTCTTCAAGTTCAAAGGCATCTGCCCCTTTGCGAATGAGTTCAACGGCCGTTAAAACATCTTCATTTTCAGGGTCGAGTCGCAAAGCGGCTTGACACATGCGAAGCGCTTTTTTCAGCTCCCCTTCCATTTGCAAAATACGCGCAATTGCCAAATACGAACGAACGGCATCCCTCTTCATATCAAGACGCTGGAAGGTCGTTGCCAATCGTTTATGCGCGCCCAATAAATTGGGTTCTAATCGAATAGCTCGCTGCCAATTCCCAATGGCATCATCCGTCTGATTTGATTTGTATAAA
>JANQSK010001223.1 GCA_028284105.1 Anaerolineae bacterium | reverse complement strand
TTTCACCAAAGGCAGGCAACCAAAAGAAAGCCGCTAATCCAACCCCCGCGATCAAGGCCAATAAAAACAAACGAACACGTGTTGCGCGTCTAGCTAGCTCTAATGACGGAATCACAATTCCTATCACAGCAAAGGGGGCAATAAACAGCACGCTTGAAACGACATGTGACAAAAAGATGGCTGTGACAAATAGGGCTGTCGCAACAACCCAACGGCCGTTTAATTTCTCAAACAGCATCAACATCGCCCAAAATGCCCACGGAAAGAGCGCCAAAGCCAGCGCATTTGACAAGCTACTGCGACTATACGTTTGCAACAGGAGATAGGGAGACCAGCAGTAAACGGCCGTGGTTAAAACAGCCCCAAACGAGCCAAACAGCTTATTCGCCGCCAAATACATGCCGCTACTTGTAAGCAAAAAAGTGAGGATAAAAAACAGGTTGAGCGCAACTGGCCCGTTTGCCCCTCCAATCCAATAGAGAATAGTGAGCAAATAAGCACTTAAAGGGGGATAAAAATTAAAAAGCGGGGAGCCAAAGCCAAACAGCAGATCAGGGGCCCATCGTGAGAAAAAGACACCTTGTTCCCAAAATGAGTTGATAACGGCAATGCGATAGTAATGTAGAAAAAGATCGTCCCCCTTGACCGGTAATCCAAAAAGTGGAAGCACAGAAACGGCCGTAATCAATAAAACGCAAACAGCCGGCCAAATAGGAACATTTTTCATACGCAATCAGAGGATAACTTACT
Source organism: Anaerolineae bacterium (assembly GCA_028284105.1). Classification (GTDB taxonomy): domain Bacteria; phylum Chloroflexota; class Anaerolineae; order Promineifilales; family Promineifilaceae; genus QQUD01. The sequence goes on along the minus strand of JANQSK010001223.1, from coordinate 2,946 downwards.
AATGCGTCTCATCCACTTTCCAACCCAATGCCTCCAAATTAACGGAAGTCATCAGTTCAGCAGGGACATCTGCCAGTGTCATTTCAGATTCCGCTGCGACTGTGCCATCAGGCAAAATGATTTGCCCAACAGCTTTCCCCAATCGCCCACGCAAACGGACAATTTTGCCTAATATTTGCAAAGGCGTTTCAGTTGGGACTGAATGACGGAACTTAACTTGAAGCGTCACAGACATCATAAAATGGTGCGGGTCTTTAATCATTGAAACACGTGCCACCACTTCATCAAGCATCGACGTCACAATCCCGCCGTGAACTATCCCAGGATATCCTTGATAAATATCGTTCACGGAATATTCTGAAAGCACTTCATCTTGACCATTGTCATGGAATGACATGTATAGTCCGCGTGGATTTTCACGACCACAAACAAAGCAGTAAGCAGAATTAGGCTGTTTGTTTGGATAATCTTCAATCGAAATGATTTTTTCAGTCATCAAACCTCTTTCTCTCTTTCCAAAATCATGGGAATTATGACGGTCTTCATCAAAAGTTTCAAATTGCGTATCAATAAGGAGGGAGGATAATTAGGTCGTTCATATGAACCCAAAGGCTCACTGCGATAGGCAAGAATGGGTGGGCTTATTGAAATCAATCGACTCAAATTAATAAAAGAAACACCATGCCCGGAACAGTAGACGTCCTAAAACGATTCACCAGCATCATGCGAGATCCGCTCTCTTTTTTGCTTGAAATGACAGAGAGCTTTGGAGATAGTATTCCATTTAATTTGCCTGATGAAAAAGCCCGACTCATTAACCACCCTGATTTGATTGAGCATGTTTTGCTCACCAACAACAAAAATTACAGTAAAAAAACGCCTCAGTTTGAAACCTTTGCTTATGTGGCTGGAAATGGCTTGCTCAATAGTGATGGGGCGTTTTGGTTGCGCCAGCGCCGTATCGCTCAACCCGCGTTCCATCAACGAAAAATCAATCAAATGATTGAAACCATGCAAACTGAAACGCAAAATAAGCTGGAAGCATGGCAATCTCTGCCTCCTGACACGATTGTCGATATGGAACAGGAGATGCTCCAGCTTACTTTAGGCATCACTATGAAAGCGCTGTTTAGCATGGACATCAGCGGGCAAGAAGCGGAAATGGTCAAAACTATTGAGGAAACACTGGGTTATGTCATGTTTCGGGCACAGGTGATGGTGCCGATCCCCCCAACTTGGCCACTCCCCGTTAATCGCCGCTTTCAAAAGGCAATGAAAACTCTTGACGCCTTTGTTTATGAGATGATTGAACAGCGACGCCAAGCATCAGAACCTATTGATGATGTATTGTCGATTTTTATTGATGCCAAAGATGAAGCAGGCGCTCCACTCCCCGACGAAGTGATTCGTGATGAAATTTTAACGCTGATTATTGCGGGATATGAAACGGCCGCTTCTGGGATGACGTGGCTCTGGGCACTACTTGCTGAACATGTTGATGAATCTCAAAAGTTACGTCAGGAATTGGCTGATGTGTTAAACGGCCGTATTCCTACTCTCGAAGACCTGCCCAAGCTCCCTTACCTCAAACAATCGATTCAGGAGGGATGGCGGCTTTATCCGCCATCATGGGTCATCACGCGGAGTGCGATTGAGGATGATGAAATTGGCGGTGAACCGATTGCAGCAGATACGCTCGTTATTATCAGCCCCTACACCATGCACCGTCACCCGACAATTTGGCCAGATCCCCTTGCATTTAAACCTGAACGCTTTGCTGAAGAAAACGGCCGTTCGCGTTACGCTTATATTCCATTTGGAGGTGGCCCTCGCCTTTGCATTGGCAACACCTTCGCCGAGATGGAGACGATGATTATAATGGGCACGCTTGCCCAGTACTTTTCCCCTGAACCCCTCACCTCTCCTCCCCATCAAACCCGTTCGCTTGTCACGATTCGTCCCAAAGGCGGCCTTCCCGTAAAGCTACACCCTCTTACTCCATAAGTACAACAATCAAAAAGAGGTTTAACATGATGATCAAGATAGAAATTGGAACCAAGACAAGCAGCTGAATAAACTCAAAATTGAGTATTGGCATATTCAGCATTGACAGCCCTATACTTAAAAAAGCAAAAATTGCTAAAAATCCTCCCCAAACTGCTAAACTGCGAATAAGAATTTTCAACTTTAATTTGACAGTATCTCTATTCATGAGTGGGTTCACCTTGGCAACAAAAAAGAGCCACATTGCTGTGGCTCTTCTGAAATTCCAAACAAAAGTTTGTCGTTAGCTAACTGAAGCCAGTTTGCCACCGTGTGTGAAGTAATCGTGGCTTTCGTCATGTAAGAGCAATACCCACAAGGTGTACAACCCGATAGCTGTTCCAAATGGGAAGCTCAGAATGTTCAAGCAGCCAAGAACAATTGCTAAGACGCGTGCCCAGTTTTTACCGTTGAGCAAACCCCAACCTGCAATAATCCCTGGGATTGATAGCAAGAGCATAAAAAATCCAACGAAAAGTGAGACGAGGACCATCACACCAAAAGCTTCTGCTTCACCTGACAAGGCACCAGCACCTAGCATAATGATGGCAACAAAGCCCATAATCACAATCGTAGCAACGCTCGTTACAATGTTGAGCCAACCTAAAATCTTGACGTGTCTTTCTAGTTCGTTCATTGAATTCATTTTCATCGTATTTCAACCTATTTCCCAAGAAAACCATTTTCTTGAGCCTACATTTCTAAATCTTTGTGTTATAAGCCTTTACGGAAATCAGCGGGGAAAGTTGCGGAAAATGAAATTATTTTGCAGGAATGAGTAAATGGAGCTGAGTAGATTCTTGATACCCAAATTTTTCATAAAAGCCCATTTGACGCGTCATCAGAGAGGGAATCAATATCATTGTGTCAACTTGCTTTGATTGAGCAAGCATATGCAGATGT
>JANQSK010001221.1 GCA_028284105.1 Anaerolineae bacterium | reverse complement strand
GCTGTCGGTGGAAACGGCCGTATCCAAAAATTGATTTTGATTGGGTAATTGTTCAAACGGGGCATTGGGGTAGCCACCCGCACTCACACGACGGAAAAGTTCATACCCTGCAATCATCGGGTTGATTTCTGTTTGCCAAGATAATAAAACGGATTCAATGCTGTTTGTTGCTGAAAATTGTCGGGGAGCCGTATCAATTTGAACTTCGAGATTTCCATTATTGATATCTGAATCTAAACCCGAACCATAGATTGATGAAAATTGGTCGGTTTGGTAATGAAGATAGTAATTGAACCACGCCGTCATATATTTTTGGCTTAACTGAGTTTCTGCTCCGCTATCGTTTCCTTGACAGGTAAAGCTGCAAAAATCATTTCCGGGATCAGAAAATGCACAATGGCTGGCGCCAACGATTTCATATGACGCTTTGTGCCCTGATCCTAATAGTGGATAAAGTTCATTGAAATCAGCTTGATCGTTACACGTGTCAGCAGGTGCTCCCAAAATGCCAACAGGAACGGTAATATTGCCTGCCTCTGCCTGTGGGTTCCAAATAGCATCACCCCCACCTGGACCTCCCGTATGAAAAACGGGGTCAAGCGCAACAACAGATTGAATACGGTTATCCCGTGCCGCCACCATCAATGCAGTTGTCCCCCCTAAAGAGTAGCCAGCCGTCGCAAATCGTGAAGTGTCAACCTTGTTGAATAAGAAGGAGTTGGAAACGGCCGTTTGTGCCGCTAAATAATCAATGACCTCTATCAAATCATCTGCACGAGGTTCTGCTTCATCAGGAAGGGTAGGAATAGCAACTACATATCCATAGCTGGCTAAATGAGACGCATTGCCGCTGTTTTCTGCTCGTCCATCTGAAAGACCAAACAGGCTAAACCCGTGTGCAAATGCAATAGCGGGGTAGGGTGCCGTTAGATTGGCTGTGCAACTGTTAGAAGTTGGGTAGTGGACGGTGGTTTCGTTGCCGCTAATTGTGATGGTTTGGTTGGAAACTGCACAAGGACCTCCGCCTCCTGCAATGTTAGCTGCTGAAAATACGGCCGTTTGTCCCCCTAATAACAAGCAGAATCCCATTAAAATAAAAATACGATACGTCTGTTTCATCTTGTTTTCCTCTTCACAAACCCGCTTATCTTTGCAAAATCAATGCAAAAATGACAACGATATTCAATATATCACAGCATGATATAATCTACCTGATGAAAAAACGACAGCTAGAAGACGGCCAATTTGAACTTTATGATTTGCGTGTAGTGGTTGAGAAAATTGAAGGAAATTGTACCTGCAATATGACCGTAGGTGATGCCTTTGTGATGAATGGGGGAAAGATTTTGCTCCCTGAACAACCTGATTTTTGCCTCTACGCATTGCAAGCTGCTATTCCCTTATTGCCTGCCAAGCAACGTCTGAATGATCCGGTAGACTGGATGGAAACGGATACACGAGTCACCTGCCCTGACCCTGCTTGCCGCCTTATCATGCGAATTGATCGTACAGATAAGCGTGTTTTGAATCATGATGATGTCAGCCCAATCCCACTTGAATAGTCAGATAAATCAATACAAGCATTAGGTAGAATGATGACAAATTTTGAAGAAGATCAATTTAATTACACTGAACACATTCAGACTGAAGCTTTGCTCAATAGTCAAAAGCTTGTTTCGCCTCACCCTGAAGAAATGCTCTTTGTCATCATTCATCAAGTGTATGAACTTTGGTTTAAACAGCTCATTCATGACACAAATCGCTGTGTTGTCATGCTGCAAAATGATGATTTGGCTCAAGCAACATGGTTGATTCAAAGGATGGGCCGGATATTGAAGGTGGCTGATAGTCAACTTTCAATTTTAGAGATGCTGACCTTTGCTGACTTTCAGGAGTTTCGGCCGTTTCTTAAAAAGTCGAGTGGCTTGCAATCTCGTCAGTTCCGTGAGTTTGAGGTGTTGGCAGGGTTAGCTGAGACAGCTGGTGACTCGTATGCGAACTGGGCGGAGTCTTTGTGGCCCGGCATTATTGAAAGCCATCCGGTGACACTCCATTCTGCCTTTATCGAAGTTATTGAGCGATCAAATTTATCATTGATAGGTATTTATCAATCTCGTTGGGAGCAAGCACTTCTTTTTAATTTGTGTGAGGCTTGCTTAGAAATGGATCGCATGTTGACATCATGGCGGCACAATCATATTCAAATGGTTAAGCGCATGATTGGTGGACGAGCACAAGGCACAGGCGGCACGTTTGTTGCTAAATATTTGGAACCAACTTTAAAATATCGCATTTTCCCTGAACTATGGGAAGTTCGTCATGAAATGACATCTGCCACTGGTGGCAAAGTGGCTGAATAATTTTAGGCAAAGTAGGTGTCACATTGTTGAATATCTAAGTCTGAGAAATGTATTTTAATAAACGGCCGTTCTTCTCATGATGTTTCCACCAATCAAATAGTAAAACTCCCTTCAATCGAGGCACAGCATGTCAAAACATAAAAACATCCTATTTATCATGGCAGATCAACTGCGATGGGATTATTTATCTTGTTATGGCCATCCATATTTACAAACGCCAAATATTGATAGGCTTGCAAATATGGGTGTTCGGTTTGACCGAGCTTACTGCAATTCACCACTGTGTGCCCCGTCAAGAGCCAGTTTTTATACTGGGCGATCAATGTTTTCTACCGGGACATATTGGAATTCATTCCCGATCAAAGTCACTGATTGGACGATAGGCGATTACTTAGAACCCCTTGGTTATCGATGTCTTGTGGTAGGCAAAACAGACACCGCTCCCGATCTTGAAAATATGTCGCGATTGGGAATTGATCCGGAGTCAAAGATAGGGCAAAAATTACGGCACGGTGGTTTTGAGCCCTTTGAAAGAGATGACGGCCTCCACCCCCATTATTTAAGCCAACGAAGACCTCAACCGAATTACAATCATTATTTGCGTGAGAATGGATACGATCATCCTAACCCTTGGCAGCACCATGCGAATAGTGCATTAGATGAACATGGCAAGGTCATCAGTGGCTGGTATATGCAGAACAATAATAAACCCGCAAACATTGATGAAGAACATTCCGAAACGCCTTACATGACCAGACGGGCTATGGATTGTATTGAATCTATGGGAGACACCCCTTGGTGTTTGCATCTTAGTTTTATTAAACCCCATTGGCCTTATCATGCACCCGCACCATATCACGAGATGTACACCAAAGATGAGATCGTACCACGGCTGGCAAAAGAAAGTGAGAAAGACAATCCCCATCCAGTGATGGATGCCTTTATGCGCATGCGCGGGAGTCAACATTGGGCACGAGATGAGGTGCGGGAAACGGTCATACCAGCTTACATGGGCCTGGTGAAGCAGATTGATGATCAAATCGGCCGTTTACTCACTTTCCTTGAAGAAAAAAGCTTGATGGATCAGACGATGATTGTTTTCACAAGCGATCATGGTGATTATTTAGGGGATCATTGGCTTCACGAAAAAGACACTTTCCACGAACCCTCTATTCGAATTCCGCTTATTATTTATGACCCATCCTTAGAAGCAGATCAATGCCGAGGGATTGTGAACAACCAGTTTGTAACAGGGATCGATTTGCTCCCCACATTTATCGATTTTGCAGGGGGAAAGTTTGTATCCCATCGACTTGAAGGGCAATCTCTTGTGCCATTTTTGCATGGCGATAAGGTTGGTGATTGGCCTGATTTTGTGGTGAGTGAGACGGGGTATGCAGGGCGGATGGCTAGGCATTATTTAGGCCTTGAACCTTGGGAGTGTCGCGGATACATGGTTCGGACCGAACGATGGAAATATATTTTGTGGGAAGGGTTTGCTCCACAGCTATTTGATTTGATATATGATCCCAATGAATTTATTGATTTGGGTCAAGATCCAAAATTGGAAAATATTCGGCAAGATCACGAGTCACTGCTGTTTAAATGGATGAGACATCGAAAGCTAAGCGCATGGCGGGATGATTGGGCGGATACGACTATTGGTCCTTTTGTGGAAGATGAGATTGGGATATTAATTGGATATTGGGAAGAGGGAGAAGGGCCTCAGAAGAAGCCCTAATCAGCAAATTATCCTAATTTGACAGGCATTTTTGTGTAGCGGTGCCATAGGGGCATCGTTTGAATTTCCAGAGTTTCGGCTGGAACTGCCAGTCTGAGATTGGGATTCCGTTCAAGTAAATTTTGAAGGGCAATATTTGTTTCGATGCGGGCTAAAGGTGCGCCTAAACAATAATGGATTCCTTGACCAAAGCCTAAATGTCTATTTGGGTTTCGGGTGATATCTAACTGTTCAGGGTTTTCGAAAATGGCAGGATCGTGATTGCCTGACCCAAGAAGGGGGATGATGGCGGCTCCTTTTGGAATGGTGACGCCATGCAACGTGATATCTTCAATAGGATACCCTAACTTGGTACCGTGAATGGGGCCATTGTAGCGAATAAATTCTTCAACGGCCGTATCCATCAAATCAGGATTTTCACGTAAAAGATGAAGTTGATCAGGGTTGGTGAGCAACGAATGAACTGAATTGGTGATCAAATGAACGGTTGTTTCATAACCCGCCACAATTAACAACATCACCATCGCAATTAGTTCATCTTCACTTAAGCGGTCGCCGTCTTCTTCCGCTTCAATAAGGCCTGTTAAGATATCGTTTCCAGGATTTTGGCGCTTTCTTTCAATCAACCTTCGACAAAATTTAACCGCTTTTGGCAAATCGAGAATCATGGTTTTTAAGATAGAAAAACCTGAAAATCCTTCGGTTAAAGCGGTCATGTATCGCGAAAATTCAGGCACATCATCTGGGGAAACGCCAACCATTTCAG
>JANQSK010001216.1 GCA_028284105.1 Anaerolineae bacterium | reverse complement strand
TCAAGCCCAACAGGGCGAGGACGACCTGAGTTGAGTTGACGAAACGCTTCAGCCATCAAAGAAGGCACTTCGCTAGGATTTGAGGCGCGTTCAGCCCACTTCGTTAGATTTCTCATGATTCCTAATTGGTCTTCGATTTCGTGAAGCACACCCCGTTTTTTACCGATCGTATCCGTTGGGATTTGTCCAACTAAGGCAATCACTTTTTCATTGAGGGCATAAGCGGTTGATAAAGCAGCTGCTGCATTTAAAAACCCGGGACCAGGTACCACACTAAAAACGGCCGGTTTTCCAGTGGCCACTGCAGCACCAAAAGCCATGTATGCTGCACCTTGTTCATGTCTCGTATGGATGACCTGAATTTTATCTTGGGCATCATAGAGAGCATTGTAAAGAAAATCATTTTGGACACCAGGTAAGCCAAAAACTGTATCAATACCGTGGTTAATTAAAGATTGGACGACGGCTTCGCCACCAGTTAGTCGAGCCATGTTTGCCTCCTCATTTCGTTTCATAGGGGTGTGAAATGATTGTTATTGTTCTAATTCTAACTAAATTTGGATTGCGCTCTATTGTGACACAAAATAGATTATGGACACATGTAATTATGGGCATGACAATAGCGTTTTTTTACGTGACAATAGATGGTATGTGAAAACCCAAAAGCATATTGAAACATAAATAGCTAAATGTTGGATTTCACTGAGACCGTTTCATCATCCAAAACTATTTTTTTCAAGATATTTTGTGAAAGGGTCATAATAAGAAACGTAACTCCATTCTGTTACGCTCTAATAGTTCCAAACTTGCACCAACATTCAGAAAAATCTCGAATATTTGCAAGAAAACTTATCAAATGTACCATTATTAAGATGGAGTACGCATGATCTTAATCACCGGAGCAACAGGTTTTTTAGGACGGCATTTAATCCCCCTTCTCAAAGAAAACGGTTATTCGCTCAAAGCCCTTGTTCGACCAACCAGTGACACACGATTCCTTGAAGAACAAGGGGTCGATTTGGCTGTAGCTGATGATATTTCAAGTGCAGACGAAGTAGCTCAAGCGTGTGTGGGATGCGAAGCAGTTATTCACGCAGCAGGAGAATTTCGCTTTTGGGGAAGCTATGAGGCATTCTACCAGACGAATGTTGCAGGCACTCAAGCCGTCTTAAATGGATGTATTAAAGCAGGCGTCAAGCGGCTTGTACATGTATCCACCATTGCTGTCGCGGGGCAATTTCCGACCGGCTCTTTAATTGACGAAGACTATCCCCCAAACCCCCAAGAAGATTATCAAAAGACAAAGCTTGAGGCTGAATCGGTGGCGTTAAACGGCCGTTCTTCTTCACTCGATGTTGTCGTCATTCGACCCGGTGCATTTTACGGACCTTGGGGAAGCTATGCGTTTAACCGACTCTTTTTTGAAGAACCTTTGCGCGGCTGGCGAATCAAAGTGGCTGGCGGCAAACATGTCCAGTTTCCTGTTTATGTGCCAGACGTCGCTCAGGGTGTTTTGCTTGCCCTTCAAAAAGGGAAAAGTGGCGAAATTTACAACAT
>JANQSK010000624.1 GCA_028284105.1 Anaerolineae bacterium | reverse complement strand
CCTTGCCCTTTGTAACGCATAAAGGCAGTGCGTACTTCGACAAGCTCAGCACCCATCGCACCGGGTTCAACAATCGTTTTGGCTTCCACTTGCATGGCTCGGAGTTGGGCATTTACGGCCGTAAAATCAAACTCATCTAATGTCGTATACACACTGCGTACAATCTCATAGCTGACCGGCGCATACAAAAAGCCAATCGCCGATCCAACGCCAGGATCATTTGGAATGACAATACGCGACACTCCCATCTTTTCAGCCACACGTGCCGCATGAAGGGGACCATTCCCACCAAACGCTATCATGGTGCGTGATGCCAATTCGCGCCCCCGTTCAACCGCATGAATACGTCCAGCACTGGCCATATTTTCATCCACAATCTGCCCCACAGCGTATGCTGCCTCTTGAGGAGATAGGTTAAGACCATTGCCCACATGTTCTTGTATGGCTGCTTCGGACATTTCGGGCAAGATTTTTAAGCGCCCTTCCGCAAAAGAGCTCAATTCAATATGCCCTAACACCACATCACTATCCGTAACAGTCGCTTCGGTACCACCTCGCCCGAAACCAGCTGGCCCTGGCTCTGACCCAGCACTGTCTGGCCCAACTGTCAGTCGATTGAGTCGATCCAATCGGGCGATAGAGCCTCCGCCGGCCCCTATTTCAATCATTTCAATAACAGGAATACGCACGGGCAACCCACTCCCCTTCATAAACCGTTCGGCACGGGCGATCTCGAAGTTTCGGGTGGTTTGGGGCTCTCCATCATCAATGAGGCAGATTTTGGCTGTTGTACCCCCCATATCAAATGAGATAACGCGGTCTAAGCCCAATGCTTGAGCCGCCTCTGCCGCCAAAATCGCCCCACCTGATGGCCCAGATTCAACCAACCGTATTGGAAATCGACCCGCTGTTTCCAAAGTGGTCATACCGCCGCTTGAGGTCATGATAAAAATTGGGCAGTCAAATCCTTCCTCAGCAAGGGTGGTTTCTAGTTTGGTGAGATAGGTTTGCATCAACGGCCGTATATACGCATTCGCCACTGTTGTACAAAGTCGATCAAATTCACGAATTTCAGGGCTGACTTCTGATGAGAGCGAGATAGAGAGAAACGGCCGTTTTTCCTGTAAAAGTTGAGCCAACTGCTGTTCATGAATCGGATTTGCATAAGCATGCAGCAAGCAAATTGCCACCGATTCAATTTCTTCTTCGTCAATTTGTGTCAAAACGGAGTCTAAGCTGGCTTCATCAAAAGGAATGATGATCTCTCCTGAAGCACTGAGCCTTTCTTTAACCGTGAAGCAATGTTCACGCGGCACCAACATATCTGGCTTGTCTAAAAAGACATCATATTGGTTGTATCGTCGTTCATAGGCAATTTCTAAAATATCGCGGAACCCTTCAGTGGTAATGACACCTACCTTGGCTCCTTTTTTCTCAATGAGCGCATTGGTCGCTAAGGTGGTGCCATGAATAAATGAGCGGATTTGTGAAGGCTCAGCTTGCCCCTCGGCCAATGCCAATTTAACCCCGTTGATGGCTCCCGTCACCGGATCAGAAGGCGTAGTCGGTGTTTTTGCAGTCACAAATTGGCGTTTGCCATCAACCGTTTTTTCCAATGCCACATCTGTAAATGTCCCACCAATATCAACTGCTATTCTCATCTCAAATCTCCATTTTTCAAGTGAGTGATTGAGGAAAAAATAATTGGGAAGCAGAGGAGTCCACTCACCTTATCACCCGTTCACCCTTCACTTTCTCTCTTTATTCAGAAATTCTATCAAAGGGTCATTAGGTCTGCCGCCTAATTGAGGGTTAAAATAATTGTGATTTATTGATGTATGTTGAAGATACGCTTGCAAGTAAAATGTGAAAATTATAGAGAAGGAGGGATTAAGATTGGGGATTTGATACATGCTGATCCTCAATCCCTAGTCCCCACTCCCCACTCAAAGGAACTCCCATGAAATCTTCCCCAGATGTAATTATTATTGGTGCTGGCATTATTGGCTGTGCCATCGCATTTGAAATGTCAAAAGCAGGGTACAAAACCTTAAACATTGAAAAGCTTGGAGATGCCGGGCTGGGCTCTACCAGCAATTCCTGCGCCATTGTGCGGCTGAGCTATTCAACCTATGATGGCATTCGTATGGCACAAGAATGTTTTGCTTACTGGAAAGATTGGAACAACTATTGCGAAGTAGAAGATCCGCGAGGCATGGCGAAGTTTTACAATAAAGGGGCCGTTCTTACACTCACAGACGCACCTAACTTCCCACGCATGCTCAAGATTTTTAGAGAACTAGGTGTTGATTTTGAACTGTGGGATCGTGAAGAAATTCCAGAAAAGGTGCCGTTCTTCTCGCCGATGTCGCTCCAACCTGTGCGACGACACGATGACCCCGCCTTTTTTGATGAGCCAACCAACTATTTAGATCGCTTGCTCTACATTAAAGATGGGGGCTATATCTCTGACCCCTCGCTTGCCACTCACAATCTCCGTGTGGCAGCTGAAGCGAAGGGAGGTGAGTTTATCTTCAACACGGCCGTTACCGCGATTCGCCAAGAAAACGGCCGTGTGGCCGGCGTCACGCTTGATAACGGGGAAGAGATCAACGCCCCAATTGTTGTTAATGTAGGAGGGCCTCACTCTGCCGTCATCAATCAAATGGCTGGCGTTGAAGACGAGATGAACATCAAAACACGGCCGTTACGCCATGAAGTTCACTTTGTCCCTAATCCGCATCAAGAAATTGGGGAGATGGCAAGCATCATGTCAGACGCGGATAGTGGCGTCTACTTCCGTCCTGAGACGG
>JANQSK010001187.1 GCA_028284105.1 Anaerolineae bacterium | reverse complement strand
GCATCTGCTTTGCAGTCAAAAAAGCCCATAAATCATGCCGCCCTTCCTGAAGAATTTGCGGCATAGGCTGAATTGGGGCAGAAGAAACACGATTGCCGCGAGTCTGAGGGGCAAGCGCCAAATCAACAAACACCTTCTCCAAATCCAGTGTGAATACACCCTGTGTTGTAAGCCCTTTTACGTCAAAGCTGCGATGTTGATAGCGAATAACTTCAAAATAAGCTTGTCGCGTCTGTTGAGTTTTAGGTGTAAAAAGGTTGCGGAGTCTGGCAGTGAATCCGGCGTTATTCGATTGGCCTTTTTGTTCTTGTGACATGATTATTTACGATAACGTGTTACTTTGAAAAGCCCATTATTGGAACAGCATGCTTCATCTCGAGTAAATATTATACACGATAATCCTGACTATTTTTTAAGTAGAAACAAAAAAAGCCTGCTGCCTTCACAAATGAGTTGAAGAACTCACATTGCAATAGCAGCAGGCGCATAAACAAGCTAGCTTCTTTATCAGTTATCGAATAGAGATAGGAATCTCTTGTGATAGCGTGTGGAAAGTGCCACCACCATTGAGGCAAGTGTCAAAGCCATCAAAGCAAACGACAACACGAAGGGTATAGTCTCCTGCCTCAGGGATAGACATCCATGATGGCCAACTTAATCCTTCTGTTGGCATCACGTCGTTATTTCCACCCCAATTGTTTTGATACCATTGCACTTCATCAACACCATTTCGTCGCGGCATGACACCTAAAGTCGAATATGGAACGCCACCTCCTGAAGAGTTACCTACATTCCATTCATACCAGATTTGACCACCTGGTGATGTGGATGTGCGCCAATCTTGCAAAACAAAACTACGCCCAAACAAGCCATTGGCATTGACAGGCGCTGGCCCTGCTGGTGCAGGGGTCTCTGTTGGCGGTAATGGTGTATTGGTTGGAGGAACGGCCGTTGGCGGTGGGGGAGGAGGATTGGTTGGCACAGGCGTATCGGTCGGCACAGGCGTTTCCGTTGGCACAGGTGTATCTGTTGGAATTGGTGTTTCCGTTGGTATATCGGTTGGGAACGGCGTAATGGTTGGGAGTTCACCCACAATCACCGGGGTATTTGTTGCAGCAGGCAGTTGAGCAGCGGCAGTTGGAGCCACCACATTGGTATCAGCAACAGGTTGTGGTTCTGGCTCTGGTTGAGCATCACGCACAATCAAGAATATCGCTAAAATCAACAGACCTATTAATAGCCCAAAAGTGGCTATCATCACATTTCTTAACGTCTTCATGAACTTTCCTTTTCTCTCAAGTTACCTGTATTTTACCAACTGTCTATGCGCCTGAAAATGGAAATTCAGTTCGAGCTTGATGTTTTGAAGAGATGATTTTTGGGTTTTCATCTGATAATGACTGAATTGAAGAGGGATTACCTAAAAGGCTCCAATTTAAATTAACTTTTAATTTTTCTTTGAAGCGATCTTGATAAATATTCTTTAAGATGTCTTTATTGGAAATCAAACAACAAAGCAGTTCATTAAAATTTTCACTGGGAGCCAACATGTATTTCGTACTATTCACAATCATTTTCTTGATGACCACCTTACCGTTTTTAACCGCATTATCTATTGTGTTGGCAGTTTTCCTATGTTCACCGTCACACAATACAATTTGCAAAAACGTTGTGCCTGTGGGCAATTTACCGGCTTTCAAAGTTTTCGATAACTAACATAGGGCTTGTGGGGATGAACAATGCGTGAATTTTTTAATCGTTCATCAGAAAAGGCGACTTACTCTCTATAGACGTGGCGGTATGCATTTCATATTCTGACTTTTAGTGAACACTGAACATCTTCAACATCAATTAACTATCTATCTATTTTCTAAAGATGCCCTTTTATTCGAAAGGGCATGTTCTGCATTTAAACTCTATGAAGTCAACCTTTCTGTGTTTGACAACGAGCACTTATTTTTAGATGCTAGCCATCAAGCACCTCCAGATTTTCTTCTTTTAGATATTCATCAAGAATCACCAATTTTCCACGCCATTCAATCAGATGAGCTCAAACATTTACCCATTATGCTCTTGATTGAAGAATCAGATTGGATGGATTTTCAAACTTGTTTTTCTAGTCAGGCTATTCAGTTTGAAACGAAACCCATCTATTTCCCTGCTCTACTCCATCGAATTCAACAATCGGTTGCCTTGAGCAACGTTCAACACACACTTAGAAAAAATGAGGAGCATTATCGGCTCATCGTTCGTAATTCACTTGATGCCATCATTACTATCGATGAAAACTCCATCATTACGGGTTGGAATGGGCACGCAGAACGAATTTTTGGTTGGCACAGTGAGGAAATTATTGGGCTCACCCTTTATCAAACGATTATGCCTTCCCAATTTCGAGGCGCACACAAAAAAGGGCTTAATCATTTTAAACAAACGGGTGAAGGGCCAGTGCTCAATCAGCGATTGAAATTAACGGCCGTTCGTCGAAATGGTGAAGAGTTTCCCATTGAAATCGCCATCTCCCCATTGCATATAGGATCTGGCTATGCATTTAGCGCCTTTGTGCGCGACATCTCAGAACGAGAAAAGCTAGAACAAATGCGGCGGGATTTCATCGCCACAGTGTCCCATGAACTACGCACACCAATGGCGGCCATCTTGGGTTACTCGGACACCCTCCTTAAAAAGTCGCCTGGACCATTAACAGAAATCCAAAAAGAGTTTCTGCAAACGATACATGCCAGCGGGAATAAATTGAAATATTTAGTGGATGATCTGCTCACCGTGACTCGATTAGAAGAGGGTCGTGAGCGGGTCAACAAAACCACCTTTGATTTAACTACCATCATTGCCCAAATCATCCAAAACTTCGAACTGAAAGCGGACGACAATCAAATTCAATTTACAAACAACTTTTCGTCGCAAAACAGTTGGCAAATAGAAGCTGATCAACATCGATTTGAGCAAATCCTCAACAATTTGCTTAGTAACGCCTTTAAATTCACACCGCAAGGTGGCCAAATTTCACTTGAGGTTTGTTTTAAAGAAGCAAACACGACATTACCTCAATTGAATGAGGGAACACCTGTCGAAGGCTATGTGGTTGCAGTCTCAGATAATGGGATTGGCATTCCTAAAGAAGATTTACCTCACCTATTTGATCGTTTCCATCGTTCAAAAAATGCCATTGATGGGGCTATCGAGGGAACGGGGCTGGGATTACATATTGCCAAGGAGTTTACTGATTTACATCAAGGGCATATTTGGGTAGAAAGCCAACTGGGTCAGGGCAGTCGCTTCGCATTTTGGTTACCAAAAGCACATCGGGAGAGTCAAAAATGAGTCAAAACACAATTTTAGTTATCGACGATGATCCAGTTCTCGTTCGTCTGATTGAATATAATCTCAAAGACGCAGGATATGT
>JANQSK010001177.1 GCA_028284105.1 Anaerolineae bacterium | reverse complement strand
CTTTGCGACATGATTTCTCACGCTAGATTCGTCAACAATATAGGTACTCATACAGCAAACTGGTGACAAAATACCAAATGCTATGAGTGAAAAGACCCATTTATTTTCCATGAATCGCTTCCTTTGATAATCGCTAAACCGTTCACATTCTTAGGATACAAGTTGCTCGATCCGAAATCGATCGAATATTTTGTGCTCCTTGATGTCAGCCCAAACACGGCCGTTTCACTCTTAAGGTACAATGTTCATATGGCCGTCATACTTAGAAAAATCGATAAACACAATATAAACGAGGTATTGGCACTTCAAGTCCTGCCGGAGCAAGAGCAATTTGTCAGCTCTGTTGAAGATTCCCTGGAAGAAGCCAAAGCGTACCCAGAAGCCAATCCTTGGTATCGCGCCATTTATGCAGATGATATTCCAATCGGTTTTGTGATGCTCAGCTGGAACGTTGAACCTGACCCACCTCACATTATTGGGCCTTGGTTTCTTTGGAAATTTTTTATTGATGCCCAATATCAATACTCAGGCTATGGTCAAACGGCCGTTAAGCTCATCATAGACATCGTAAAAGCTGAGGGAGCCACCCAACTACACACCAGCTTCGTCGATGGGGAAGGCACGCCATGGCCTTTTTATGAGCGACTTGGGTTTAAAAAGACGGGGGAATTTGATGACAATGGAGAGGAAATTCTGATTCTTGATCTTTAGAAGAATACGGCCGTTTTCACTCCCATTTTTGCATCTATCTCATACACTGCTACTATAAATTCAGTATCCCAAAATGAATAAGCCAAAGAAAACTAAATAGGTGTGCAAATGAAAATAACAGCTGCAGATATTTATGACGTAAGCCTTTCCAATGAGAAGTATCGCTCCATTTGGAATCTTGCCATTCTACGCCTTTCAACAGACGAAGGAATCTATGGTATTGGTGAAATCGGGCTCGCTTATGGCGTGGGTCAAAAAGCAGGATTAGGTATGCTAAAAGACATCCTCCCACGATGTATCTTGGGTCAAGATCCCTTCCGCATCAACCAACTTTGGCATCAAATGTACACCACAACATTTTGGGGAAAAGGAGGCGGCCCCGTCGTGTATGGGGCGATGAGCGCCATCGACTGTGCCCTATTAGATATCAAAGGTAAAGCGCTTGGCGTCCCCATGTATGACCTTTTGGGTGGTAAAACGAGGGATAAAATTCGCGTTTATGCTAATGGCTGGTTTATTGACACCTCAGGGCCAACCTTAATTCCCTGTGTGTCTCCTGAAGAGTATGCCGAAGCGGCACTCAAAACGGTTGAAGAAGGGTATACCGCATTAAAATATGACCCAATGATGATTGATGCCAATGGGAAAGCCTCAAACCCAGGCCGTATTCTTGACAAACAGCGTGAAAACCTTGCTTATGAACGGGTCAAAGCGGTGCGAGAAGCGGTTGGGCCCGATGTTGATATCTGCGTTGAAATTCACGGCAATCTTGGCACTTCCTCTGCAATTCGATTTGGCAGGCGGCTTGAAGAATTAGACCCATTTTTCTTTGAAGAACCCGTTGATCCAATGAACGTCAAAAGCATGAAAAAAGTCTCTAAAAACGTCAAAATCCCTATTGCGGGTGGAGAAAGGCTGTACACACGATATCAGTTTAGACCGTTCATTGAAAAACAGGCGCTCGATATCCTCCAACCGGATGTTGGGTTAGCCGGAGGCCCAACCGAGTTAAAACGTATCGCTGAATATGGTGAAGTGTATAACCTCTCTGTTCAACCCCACAACTGTGGTGGCCCTTTAAGCACCGCAGCTTCAGTTCAAGTGGATGCCTCAATCAACAACTTCATTATTCAAGAGTGGTTCCCTTATCGAAATCCTATCTTTTATTCAATTGTGGAAGATGCACTCGAAGATAAAATCGTGGACTCTCACTACACCATCCCTGATACACCTGGCTTAGGCATCACGCTTAATGAATCTGAGATCAAAAAGTATCAAATAGACAGGCTTGAAATTTAAGGAGTCATAAAATCCATGACCCACAAATCACATCAAATAGCTCGGCAAAATTGGGCCACCAATATCCAATTTCAAGCGCAGCGTTTTGAAATGCCTACAACCATCGAGCAGCTACAAGAAATTATTCACTTTTCTTCAAAAGTTAGAGTAGTTGGTGCAGGCCACTCTTTTAATGATATTGCAGATACTTCGGGAACCCTTCTTTCATTATTTGGACTCAATAAACAGGTGGACATTGATCGAGACAACCAATCTGCAACCATTCAAGGCGGTATGACCTATATTGATATTGCCCCACTATTAGATAAAGCAGGGTTTGCGCTTGCCAATTTATCCTCAACACCGCACACCACCGTCATTGGTGCTTGCATGACTGGAACCCATGGGTCTGGTGACCATAATAAAATCTTAGCAGATCAGGTGTCTGCTTTGGAAATTGTCAATGCTGAGGGTGAGTTATTGCAGCTTTCTCGAGAACGTCACGGGGAGCAGTTCAATGGCATGGTTGTTGCTCTTGGTGGATTAGGTGTTGTCACCAAAGTCACGCTAGATTTAGTGCCTTCCTATCAAATGCAGCATGAAATCTATCGAAATTTGCCGCAAGCCAATATGGAGTCCCGTTTTGATGAAATTATGGGGGATGCCTATAGTGTGAGCCTTGGCACCCGATGGCAAGACAACCTCGTCAACTTAGTTCTAAAAAGACGAAAATTAGAAAATGGCGAACCGATTCCGGTTGAACCAAGCTTTTTGGAATCCACCCTCATTGGGACAGAGCTATTTGCCAACTATGCAATGGACCGCATCACATTCCGAGAAAACGGTGTGGCTGGCCCGTGGTATGAACGTCTTCCCTTTTTCAACATTCGTGGTGAGATTATGGGAGAAAATGAACGTCAATCTGAATATTTTGTCCATCGTGATGATGCGATTGATGCATTAACGGCCGTATCTGCACTAAGCGATCAAATGGCTTCGTTCATCAAAATTACCGAAATACGAACCATGGCTGCAGATAACATTTGGTTAAGTCCCGCCTATGAACAAGATTCCGTGGGCATCCATTTCTCATGGTTACCAGACCATCAGGCACTTGATCAATTTTTACCGGTGTTAGAAAAGGCATTAGCCCCATTCAACCCTCGTCCACACTGGGGCAAAATGTTCACCTTGCCAGCCGAAGCTGTGCGTAAATGCTATCCCAAGATTCAGAAGTTTGAATCATTGGTCGCTGAGTTTGACCCGGAAGGAAAATTCAAAAATGATTATCTAAACCAGTTTTTATCTGGGTAAATCAATTTTAATAATCATCAACTCATCGCAGTAAAAATTGATGCTCTTTATGCGCTATGTTATTCTCACCCTATGATTAAAAAACCAATCACTGCCATCGTTTTAGGCGCCGGTATGCGCGGCGCCTTTGCCTATGCACCGTATGCCATTGCGCATCCAGATGAACTGGATATTGTGGGCGTCGCTGAACCCGATCCTGTAAGGAGAGGTCGATTTGTATCAGCGCATGACATTCCACCAAATCATGTATTTGAAAGTTGGGAGCCTTTGTTTAACCAACCCAAATTTGCGGATGTCATTATCAACACAACCCAAGATCAAATGCATTACGCTTCGACGATGGCTGCCCTAGAGGCAGGTTATGATGTGTTGCTAGAAAAGCCAATCACCAACACATTGGAAGAAACGATTCAGCTTGTGAAGAAGGCGGAAGAAAACGGCCGTCTTTTGCAAATATGTCATGTCCTTCGGTACACCAACTTCTTCTCAACCCTACATGACATCATCAAATCAGGGCGCTTGGGGGACATTGTCAACGTCTCCCACCGAGAAAATGTCCGATACACCCATATGGCACATAGCTTTGTGAGAGGATCTTGGCGAAATTCAGTCGAATCGAGCCCCATGATTTTGGCAAAATGCTGCCACGATCTCGATATTTTGCAGTGGAACATGGGTCAGCGCGTCACGCAACTCCAATCATTTGGATCGCTCATACACTTTAGACCAGAAAATGCGCCACCAGATGCAACGGATCGGTGTACGGCGCCCTGTCCGGCTGCGGACCAATGCCCCTTTGATGCGCGGCGATATTATCTTAATCCAAAGCATATTGGCTGGCTTCAAAAGATCACAAATTCACCTGACCCAAAAGGAGCTGAAGACGCTTTACAGAATGGTCCCTATGGGCGCTGTGTCTATGCTTGTGACAATGATGTCGTTGATCATCAGACGGTGAACATGCAGTTTGAAGGGGGTGCTACGGCCGTTCTTACCATGCAGGGACATTCACACGATGAATCGCGCACGATGCGATATGACGGAACCCGAGCAACTCTGAGAGGCCTATTTGACTATGGCACTGGCTCAATTGAAATTCACGATCATTTGACTGATGAGGTTGAAATCATCGATGTCCCTCCCGCTGAGTCAGGGCACGGTGGCGGCGACATGGGCATTATTGAGGGGTTTGTCAAAGCGGCTCGTGGCGACATTCAAGCGCTAACGTCTGCCCGTGAATCTCTTGAAAGCCATTTGCTTGCTTTTGCCGCTGAAGAATCGCGTTTAACCCATCGTGTTATTGATATGAACGACTATCGCTCTATCTGATTACCATCCAAACGTCTTCGTTTTCCACTTGTAAAGCTTTCCGAAAAAACCTCGCGTCACTGTCGGGCCAGCATAAGGAATTCTGTTGTTTACAATGTAGTGGTTAGTAAAAATATTGGATTTTCCAGCCATCAAATCAGCAATAATCCGACCTGCCGTTTGAGCTGAGGGCACTCCATTACTAAAACCAACCCCAAAATAGACGTTTTGAAAATCACCCGTCACCCCAACTGAGGGTATCCGTGACAATGAGTAAGCGGTTGTACCACTCCAAGCATGTTCAATTTTAAGCCCTTCGAACTGAGGAAAATATTCAAAGAGGTCTTTTTCTATCACCCGAGTTACGGCTTTGTCGTTGCCTGAGCTTAACCCATCGTTGTTGTAATACGTAAAATCAACACCACCGAGAATAATACGGCCGTCTACGCTTGGAATGCTGTAGCTATACAGCGGTCGGTGATCAGAAAGCCCCTGCCGATTTTGCCAGCCAATCGATTCCCACTGGTCTTGAGTTAATGGGGCTGTCGCAATCTGATGGACGGCAACTGGAAAAACACGATCTCTAAAAAAGCCTAGTTTATGGGCATATGCATTTAAAGCGATCACCAAAATGGGCGCTGAGATTTCACCTAACTCGGTATCAACGACGTTCATTTTCCCAGGTGTCACCCTTGTAACCACAGATCGCTCACGAACTTCAACCCCCATCGACTCAACAACCCGCTTCATTTCACGCGCCAGCTTAGCAGGATTTAATGTCGCTCCATGAGGTATTTTGATGCCAGCTTTAAAAATGGGTGACTTGACTTCTGCTTGAAGAGCGGCCTCATCCAGAAACGTCGCCTCAAGACCAAAATAGGTCAACCGTTCAACTTGGTCTTTCAAACTGTTTATCTGCTGATCATTGAGGGCCACTTCAAGCATGCCGTTTTCTTGAATATCACACTCAACCCCATGTTCTGCTATGAGATGTTTAATTTGATTGAGCCCATAAAAGGAGACCTCAACTGCATCTTCAATTTCATTCTCTTTGACCTTGGATCGATCAAGAAAAATATCGGTCACACAAAAACCACCATTCCGACCGCTTGCGCCATACCCGCAGCAGGCCCCTTCCAAAATCACAATGTGCTTGTCTGGAAATTGCTGCTTCAAGTGAAAGGCGGATGATAGACCGGTGAATCCCCCACCAATGATGACAATATCTGCTTTGTTTTTTCCTCGAAGAGGCTCATTGATTTTTTGACTTTCTAAATCAATCGTCTTGAACCAAAAGCTATCCACAAAATATTCATAAAGATCGGGCGGTCTTAAATTACTCCCGCGATTGTGACGATTCGAAAAATATTTCATGAGATTCCTAAACGGGCATCAGCAATCAGCTTCAATCCCAATGCGCACAATACACCGGCTGCTGACCGATCAATCCATTTTTTTGCTTGAAGATAAGCGCCTCGCGGTTTGGAAGACGACAAGACAAAAGCAACAAAGGCATACCACAAAAAATCAATCAAAAAGATGATGGGAATCAGAATTAATGATTGAAATAGTGGAAAATCTGCTGGTAAAAATGCGGCGAAGGTGCTGGCAAAGACGATGGCCGTTTTGGGATTACTCAGCTGGGTTAGCAATCCCGTGACATATGAATTTTTATAGCTTGATTCTGCAGAAAGCGTAAGCTCTGTTTTCAAGGGCTGAGAAGCGCCCTGCCAAATTTTGTACGCGAGATAAATAAGATAAAGTCCCCCTAACACCTTCATTACCGTAAAGAGAAGTGGGATCGCAAGAAAAATAGCCTGCAGTCCCAATAAGGCTAAAACTGTAAAGATGGCCGCCCCACTTCCCATACCGAGCGCACAGGCTGTGCCATCTTGTCGTGAAAGCGAGACTGATTTTTGCGCAACGAGCACAAAACTTGGTCCAGGACTCATGGCGCCAATGGTCAATGTGCCAACGATGCTGAGCATCGCGAGTTGTATATCCATATGCTTTTCCTCATTTTGAGAATAAAGCTTATCTGGTATAAAGCGATTGGCAAACAGTGAAGATGACTCAATTAAAAACGGCCGTTTTCCCACTCCATTTACTATGCATATGTTGCCTCAGCTTGGATTGGGAAACGATCACACAACAAGTGGTGCACAATGATAACCATGCATGGATTTTTCGATCTTAAAGACCAAGTTGCCGAGTCGGAGTTTGCGGCTTCTTATGAAAAATTTGCGGCCTACCTCGTTGAACGAAATCAAATCATTGGGTATCGTGCCATGCGACGACGCCCAAATGAAAATTACGATTCCAGCCCACCAACAACAAAATATTACGTCAGCATGGACTTTGAAGATATGGCTCAAGCAGAAAGCTGTTGGGACTTTATTGAAAATCATCAAGAGGCCAACGCCAAGCTTCACCGGACTGTCTATGCGAAAATAAAAGCGTATTCGTTTTTTCTTTCAGAGGATTTGTAAAAATGAGTTTGAAGCCTGAGCCTGTCGAAGCCTGGCCCAATCAAACCGCCTTCGACAGGCTCAGGCTCCATTATTTTAAAGTTTTAATCTACAAAAACGGCCGTAAATTTACGGCCGTTTCTATTGCCCTAACAACAAATTCAACTTGCGACTTCAGCGGCTTCAATCATCGTGGTTGCTAACAGTCCATAGGCAGCGATCCACGCTTGTTCTACTTCAGTAGTAAACTGCTCCTGAAGTCCCTGCGCCAACGTCCACAATAAAGCTGATCCCACCGTTTCATAATGAAATGGTTGAATGCCGTACCCTACGTGACGCTCCCCCAAAGCCTGAACTGCTGGCACAATGGCGTCAAATTTGTCTAGACCAGCTACTACAAAAGCTAAGGTTTGCATCAGTTTCGTCTTTTGCTCTTTGAGGTCCCCTTTGAAATAGTGGCGCAAAGTCGGATCGAGTTCAAATAAACGGCCGTAAAACAGATCGGCTGCCACATCACTAATGGGTTTCACGCTTTCATAACTATTTTGCACGAGTTGAACTTGTTGATGATTCATTGTATTTCCTTCCTGTTTTGATAAATCGTTATTAGAAATTGGCCAGTGCGGAACACTTAAGTGTTCCGCAGTTTCTGAATTGAAAAACATGTTTGCAAAAGCTTCGGAACCTCGAGGAAACGAAGTTTATTGTCGTCGTTTTATTCAAAACAGGAACTTC
>JANQSK010001163.1 GCA_028284105.1 Anaerolineae bacterium | reverse complement strand
ACCCATTCGATCATCTCGTACTTTCCCTAGATTTTTAAGAACAAATCCAAAGTCCGCCTTAGGGATCTGCTTGCTCAATGCTTCGTTACTCATTCCTCCTCCTAAATATCAACCCAACTTTTTGAAAGCCAATTACATTCTTGATTTTTGAATAGTTAAGTTTGTAATTATATGTAAATCACAAAAAGTTTTAATAATTAGATCAGCTTCAATGTTTGTGATTTACTCGCCTATTGACAGCCTTTGTAAGGCATCTTTTTTAGAAAACTTTCTGTCAATCACATAAATCGAAACTGAAAACGATGTTAGCTGATGTAAGAATTGATAAATCTATTTCGAAATTTCCCAGAAGGATCAAATTGGGTTGTTAGAGATTTAAAATCCACCATTTTAGGGTATGAAGCTCGAATAATTTGTGGTGAAAGCATAAAAAGCTTACCCCAATGAGGCCGAACGTAAAAGGGAATGAGTGCCCTCTCAATAAGTGGCAATATTTTTCGAACCTCCTGCCAATTTGGTTTCCAGGTGAAATGGAAGGCGACACAAGTTTGTTGATAGCATGGGCTCAGCCAAAAATTATCGGCTGCCACCATTCGAATTTCTGAAATAAAGAGCTGCTCCCCTACTTGAGCACTTATCTTATTTAAGGCAGTTAGGGCTGGAACCGCATGTTCAATGGAAACAAAGTATTCAGATTGAAGCTCATCTCCAAAGCTGGGGGTAAATTCCATTTTGAAATGGGGCAATCGCTCAAACCATGAACCAACCTCACCCATTTGAGCCGTACAGGATTCAGCCGACACTTCTGCTAGTGGATGATACGGCCGTTTTGCCAATTGCCCGCCTAATAGTGATTGAGCCGGTGGGGCAACCTCCCCGTCGACTCGTTCTTTCAACCACAGTTGATTGACAGTATCTCCTTGCCAATCTGTAAACAAGCTCACTGAATAGCTAGCCGACATGGCATCATCAAAATTGGCCAACACTCGTTCAAAAGACAAATCTTTATAAACAAATTGGCGCATATTAAAGGTAGGTTGGATTGAAAGCGTCACTTCAACAATGACCCCAAGGCTGCCAAGATGGACGACCATGCCATCAAAATCATCACCGACTGATTGACGGGACAGTGTTCGAATCTCTCCTTCTGCATCTATGATGGTGAGGGCAGTTACGGCCGTTGCTAAATTGCCATTATTGATGCCTGACCCATGCGTCGCAGTGGCAATCGCTCCAGCTACCGAAATGTGGGGGAGTGATGCCAAGTTGTGCAAAGCATAGCCTTCAGCATCGAGTACCAAACACAAATCACCATATTTTATGTTCCCATGAACAGTAACCGTTTGTTCTGCAACACTAATGTCGATTTTAGGGGGCAAATTTCCAAGAGAGATGTGAACGGCCGTTGTATCTGCGATGTGATTAAATGAGTGTCTTGACCCCAAAACGCGAAGTCTTGAAGATTGACGCACAAGTTCTTGAAGTTCAGAGATTGAGCGAGGTGCATAAACGGCCGTTGCTTGATATTCAATATTCCCCGCCCAATTTTTTTTCAAGTCGCTCATCTTCTTCCCAACCTAGATTTACAAATCTCCACCACTATCTATCGATTGTGATGGAGAAAAGGGAACTCCTTCAAATCTATCAATTACCCTATATTGACTCTAGTTCCGACAGTTATACAGTTATCCGTCTCGGCGCATTAAACTAAAGCTTTGGGCTGTGGGGCCATGATTAGGTTGCGAAGCTAAAAACAATGCTAAGGGTACGACATCCTGAGGTCCTTTGACCCATTCACCCTTACCGAGCGTATTCCTAATTTCGCCATCTGAGCCAGGGGTCATCTCAGTTCGAACAGGTCCAGGAATAATCTCATTGACACTGATAGCATGAGGCGCTAACTCCTGTGCCAAGACACGCGTCAACATCCACAGACCTGCTTTTGAACTTGAGTAAGCAGACCGTGTCGGTATGCCTTTATGTCCCAACCCAGACCCCATCAACATCATTTTACCGCCACCACGGGCTTTGAGATGAGGAATTGCTGCTTTGGCGGTATTAAAGGCACCTATCAAGTTTACTTGGATGACTTGGGTCCATTCAGCAGGATCGCTATCCTCAACCGATTGCTTGCTATCAGATACACCCGCGTTGATGATGACAATATCAACACCGCCAAACGTATCATGCGCTTGTTGGAAGAGAGAAACGGCCGTATCAAACTCGGTCACATCAACTAAACAAGCAGACGCTTTACCACCAGCTTCCTCAATCTCTACTACCGTTTGATCGATTTCAGTTTTTGTTCGTGCTGCACATACAACAGAAGCACCTGCTTCAGCAAATGCCAATGCAATACCTTTACCAATGCCACGACCAGCTCCCGTAATCACGGCCACTTGGCCCGATAATTCACCCATATTCCCTCTTAATTTGTAACTAGATCAAATGCAAGATCTCCAAAAAGCTGACCATTGATTTGAAGCGAAATCGTGTGCTCTCCCTCATATAAACGACGGGTTGTCATTAAACGCATAGGGTGTTTTTTCTTGAGTTTGACGGTTTCATAAGCTTCAAGTTCAAGCTGCTTGAGTTTAAAAACTTTTTTACCAGCCTTTTTCCCATCTGTTGCAAAAGTCATGATGTAATCAACAATCAAATTCTGTTTTTTATTGGAAGTAAAGGCCAATTCAAATAGAAACGCCTCGCCTACCTTCACCTGCGGTGTGCTGCTTTCAAATGTCGTAATGGTAATGTCCGGAGTTTCGCCGAACCCGAGTAGTTTGAAGGCATCCATATTGCCCTGCTTAACCAAGGTTCGTAAACTGTGCTTCGCAATAAAAGCCATCTCTTTTTCAGTTTGCAGCTTGGTATTTTGCCATCGAGCTAATGTTTCGATGACCAAATCAGGATCAATTTTACTAATGTCATTCAGGTGATTGGCAACGGAGCGGGTCACATATCGGGTTTTGTCCGTAAAGAGCATATCGAGAAGTGGCAACGGCCGTTTATACTCAATCGTCAATTTTTGAGCCCAAGGCAGCTTGGGTCGGGTCCCTTCGCTGGCCAACCGACGAACATGATAGTTACTATCTCGGGCGCATTTCTTCAAAAAGGCCATCGTTTGATCTGGAAAAGCATTAATAAAAGCGCGAATTGAATCCTCAGCAGAAAATCGCTTTGTGATTGCTTTTAACCCTCTCAATGAAATGGTGACATGCTCAGCTGAACAGCCATAAGTCGCCACAAAATGGGATAGAGGCGAGATGATGAAATCACCAAAATCATCATCCTTTTTGGTTGGGTCCAGTTCGGGTGGGAGCGCTTTGAGAATAATGTCTAGGGCATCAGGATATTGGCTTGGCAAAAAGGCCTGTAATGTGGATGAAATATGGTCAATGCGCTGTTTGAGCTCAAGGTCTGGAAATGCAGACACTGTCTGTTCGATAAAGGATTCTGCTTGAAATTGAGGATAAACGGCCGTAAATAGACCTGCCAAATAAATCACTTTCTCCTGATTAAACAGTTGGTCTTTCAGAGAAAACGTTGTTTCAGCTTTCATGAATCTCCTGTTTTTTCACTTCAAACACAGGGTTTGTCGAAGTGTTGAATGTTTCTAGGCGAACAAATTTTAGCGATGTTGATCAACTAAGATTGGATTTCCATCTGGGTCAACAATGACAAAATGAGCCGGGCCTTCAGTGCTTTCATCCGCTTCTTCTTCAAAATTGATCCCTTGATCACGCAATGATTTTTGAAGCTCACGAACATCTGTAAAACTATCCGTGTTTTGGGCGCTTTGATCCCAACCTGGGTTAAATGTCAAAATATTTTTTTCAAACATCCCTTGGAACAAGCCGATGATATGTTCGCCATTTTTCAAAATGAGGTAATTATGTTCAGGATTTCCCCCCATCTCTTTAAAGCCTAATTTCTCGTAAAACGCTCTTGATGCCTGCAAATCTTTTACTGCCAAACTTACTGAAAATGCGCCGAGTTCCATTTGATTCTCCTTTTGGCTAATTTACACCACAGCCAATGACTAATTTCACGATTAACGAAAGAATTATCTACACACAAATATAGAACAAATGAGCGGATAACACAAGACGATTTTTTTGAAGCAATAAAAACTAAAACAGGCTGGTTATTTGGTCCAAATTATTACCCAAACAACCAGCCTGTTTGCTCAAATGTTTACTTAAATTGACTTGTTAGTTATTGATTAAGGGCAGATATGACGTCTCCAATTCACCCCCTTCTAACTCAAACAGAGTAATTGAATCTGCTGGCAAGGTTGGGCTAAACCCATCAGATGATACAACTAAATCAGGCTGACGAGTGATTTGAGTAAGGTCACTGTTGGCATACTGGTACACTTTTGCAACACCACCTTCAAAGCCACTCAATGCAATAGAGCTTGTCAATGGCTGGCCACTTTTATTAATAACCATAATCGTTAGGGCATTATCAGAACTTCGCTGAGCTGCAAAAACAGATAGCTCATCTGAATCGCTGCTATCAGCAACCAAACTCAGGTCTCCAAAAGAAGCCCCGTTTCCGTCATAATTGAGGTACATTCGGAAGGCAAACGCACCGGGGTCTGTGTTGGCTGGCGGTGCCCAAAGAGTCGCTAAATCGACGCGTTCACGGCCGAATATGCCTAACACATCCGCTTGTGCCAAAGCTCCATTGATATGCTCCAAACCACCCCAGTTGTATTCTGAAATCGCAATTTTCGTGCCAGGATAGTACGTTTCAATCCATTGGCGCATACGTGGAATCAAATTAACAGGTTCAGCAATCCAGCTTTCGTCAACATAGGTTGAATCCCACAAGGCACGTGTCGAACGTAATCGCAAATCTTGCGTGAAGTCACCACCAGCTGACGTCAAAGCAACCCCATCTTGCTGTGGATAAAAGTGTAAATCAAAGTAGTCAAGCAAACGGGTGCCACTTGACTGTTCATAAGCTGCCATCTGCTGTAAATACCATTCGACTAAAGGCAAGCCACCGTGGGCGTTTCGGTCTGGTGGGTTAAGCCAGAATTCGCCGCCAGAAGCGATATCTGCTGCCGAATAAAAGTAGCCTGTCCACCCCCAGATAACGGGCCCTAATGTTTGGGCTGTTGGATCAGCCTGTTTAATGGCTTCTGCATAGGTGATGCTAGTTGACACCAAAGAATCGTAGCTCACCGGATTTGGATGCACATCCCGATGGGTGCTGTTCCACAATAGGGGTTCATTATCGAGTGCATAATAATCAACACCTCCATTAACGGCCGTTCCAAATTCATTGGTTAAATGACCAATCCATTCTTTGACCCAATCTTCATCGATCGCTGTACTTGTGAGTGTGGGATCGTTGCCGGTGATAATGGTGCCATCAGGTAAACGGGCGTATCCGCAATCCCAATATTGTTCAAAAGCCTCTTGATTGGGGTAAAGATCACGCGGAAATGCACAATCTCGATCATCGGTTAATCTGCGAGTTGGCGTCCAACCAATCATGGGCATCGTGATAATTGACTTGGTATTCGACGCATTGTTTTGAGAGATAAACTCATCGACGCCAGTTACCGTTAAATCATTATCACCATCAGGCACATTCATAAAAAACCAGTCGCTGGCTCGGTTTGAGACATCGTTTTTCCAGTTATACCGGGTGGTGTGATTGCCGCCCCAGCGGCTAACTGGCATGCTAGTTTCGGCTGCAAATTCAGCATCCGCAAAGTTTAGGCCATAAATATCTTTGGAAATGATGTGAGATACGGCCGTTGTGTCAATCGTGATGGCAGGACCCGC
>JANQSK010001161.1 GCA_028284105.1 Anaerolineae bacterium | reverse complement strand
CGGAGCTTCACATCACCAGAGGTCACAAATGGCATTGGAATCTTGAGCGCGCAACGGCCGTCTTCAAACTCTTCAATCTCTTGTAGTTTGCCTTCAAAGAAGATTTTGGCTGGATCTTCACCGTCAAAAGCATCTTGAGCAAGTTGCGATAACGCTTCAACCCCAACAACCTCATGTTGATAGTAAGGCGCGTGCCACATTGGGAGTGGTTTGAAGTTGGCGTCAATGATGTCTAAATATTTGGCTTGAAGTTCACGGCGAGATTTATAAAACTCACCTTCGGCAGCTGATTCAGGCAAAATTCGATTTACCACAATGGAATCAACAGGATAGTTGAACAAACCTAAATAGCTAACGGCCCGTTCTGCTTCACGAACCACCATTTTTTCAGGCTGCAAAACCACGCGGTAACTTGCAATCTTGGGATCGCTCAACGTTTGGCGCAGCTCTGCGGTGGCAGAGTCTAGTTTTTCGAGAGCATCTAAGATTTCGGCTGGCCCTTGGAGCAATCGGCCGGCAAACGGCCGTAAAGCTTTAACTACCCCCATTCTAGATTTTGCAATGTGGCCTGCATACCAGCGGAAGGTATCTGGCATGGTCAAAAGGCGAATTGTTTCTCCAGTTGGAGCTGCATCAATAATGACGCGATCAAAATTCTTCTCTTTCGCTTGCTTATTGATGTGTAGCAAGCTCACAATTTCATCCATCCCAGGAAAGGCTGACAGTTCATCGGCAATAATATTGTTCATGCCATTACTATTTTTAATCATGCCTGAAACAAAGGTTTGGAGGGTGTCCCAATAGTTATGGATATCCGCGACCACGCTAATTTCTTGCGCCCAAAGGTTTGGAGCGACTTCGACAGGTTGATCGCTTAGCGGGGTATCTAGTGAATCAGCTAAGCTGTGGGCAATATCGGTGCTGGCGACGAGGGTCTTATACCCCAATTCTGCACTACGAACGGCCGTTGCCGCTGCAACAGTTGTCTTACCAACCCCACCTTTGCCTAAATATAAAATGATACGCATTAAATTCTCCAATAAATTAATAGCTATGAGCTTTATGCTTTCAGCTATGAGCTTTTTGTTCTGGTAGCTATACGGAGAATTATAACGGCCGTTGCAAAAATGAGTATTTACAAAAAAGCCTGAGATGCTCAACACATCTCAGGCCATATCAAATTTGGAAAAAATGAAGAAAGAACTATTGGCTCAATTCAAGCAACAAATCCACGGGACTTTCATCCGTTTCATCAAAGAGCAAAAATCCTTCATTAGGAATATAGCCCTCTGCCCAAGCAACGCCGGGGTATTCAACGCCGCGTTCAAGCTGGTCTGGGAGCTTAAACACCCCTTTTCCGTTTGTTTCAGCTAACGTGAAAATATCCGCATCGACAGGGTCATCAAACCAAGCATCCAAATCCGTGCCCGGTTTTAGAATGATGACAACAGCTCCTTCAATCGGTTGACCACTGTCAGCTTCAACCACTGTCCCCGTTATAGAAATGGGGTCACCGCTAGATGATGATGAACTGTCTCCACGACTGTTGCTACCATTATTAGCAACCGCTGAACCACCTACGGCGACTGTTGCGCCACCGACGAAATCAACATCGCCGCCAGAGTAAAGTTCAATTGCATATTCCCCTTCACCAATGGGATCTCCAAAGTTATGAATAAAGAAGGCAATACAATCACCTGATTCACCAAATCGCCACGTCAAGATTTCATCATAAATGACTTCATCACCACGATACCAAACAGTGATAAATTGTTCGCCGTCCGTCATGCCACTGTAGCTAAAAATAGCAACCGCCGCAGGTGTAGATGCTGAATATCCCTGTACCGGGCCGATTGGACAATTACTGTCTTCATCAAAATCTTCTGCCCATGTAACGAGTTCAAAGTTTTGATTGCCTGTGCCACTTTCAACATAGGGGCTAGCGTATCGATTACCCGCTTGGGCAGCTTCGATAAGCGGTTTAGCGTAGTTAATCGATCGAAGCCGATTGATTGATCCACCTTGCGCTTCTAACACAAATGAGGGAACACCTACAATTTCACCAGAAACGTTGGCACCTAAACCACCAGAATTACCTGGTGAAAAGACGGTATCTGTTTTGATCCAAGCCCGTGTCCCAACGATCTCTTCAACCTCGAAGCCTGAAACATCACCCCGTGTAAAGGTGATTGTTTCACCGCCTGCCCCTGGGAACCCATAAATTTGGAGCTCATCCCCAAGATTGAGGCTTTCAGAGTCACCGAGTTGGACAAAGGGCAAATTGAGAGATGCCGGATCAACGGCCGTTCCGTCAATCGTCTCAGTAATTTTGATAACTGCTAGATCAAGTACACCATCGGCCGCCACCACTTCGGCAAAATAAGTTTCCACAGGTGGTAAATCGACATCTTCTACAAGACCCACAACAAGCGCATCAGGGTCATCCCCAAAAATGAAGGAAGCATCGTTATAAAGAGCTGCCAATCCAGGTGCTAAAGGCGCAGCAACATGGGCATTTGTCAGGATCAAACCATCCGCCGTCACAATTGTGCCAGAACCAGTCCACTGTGTGCGTAGTTCACCCCGTTCTTCAAATTTCGCAAAGATTTGGACGGTCGCAGATTGAAGCTGTTGAGGACCAGCCGTTGGCTCTGGTTCTGGTTCAGGATCAGCTTCCGGCTCAGGATCAGCCTCGGTGACTTGCGTATCAGCTGCTGTTTCCTGAATTGGCTCAGGGGTTGGTGGCACCAATGTTGGGGCAACCGTAGGTACGATTTCTTCTTCGCCGCCACCGCAAGCAACAATCAGGATTGCAATGATCAACAGGAGTGAAACTTTAAGTTTTTTCTGAATCACGAGCCACCCCCTGATACGTTTACCGATGAACGGAAGCTTTGAAAGTTTTCAAATCCCGCTTCAAAGGCGGCCACATCTGCTTCATATGATATGACGACAATTTGATCCCCTTCTGGGAAGTAGTAATCAACACCTTCAATAACCGTTGGCATCGATTCAGCCTCATCATCAATAAATGCATAAGTAACTTTGACACCTTCACGACCGCTGGCGATGATAGGGGTTTGTTCAACGACGCGGAAGGTGTTATTCACACCTTGCCGATAGGTGTTGTGTTCGCTCACAACGGCCGTTAATTCCCCACCTTCCAATAAATTGACGCGATACAGCTGGTCAAGAGAGTGTGTATTTCGAGCGACAAAGATTAAATCTCCAGTCCCTTCTTGCACCAACCATCCAGCAGGAATATCAGCCGAAATACCACTAGTGGAATAGGTTCGCGTTTGGTTTTGGGCACTGTTCCGAACCATGACGCCTAACAAAAGAGACATAATCGCCATGCCCAGAACAAGATAAACGGATAAACGCTCTTGGCGTTCTTTTTGAGAGATTGCAGCGGATGTCATGCGTTCCCTCCATGTTTTTGCTGAGCTTCAACAACGTTATTATGAATTGCAGTTGAGAGCATGTAGGTCACGGCACCCGTGAGCACAACAGCTAAAATCAAGCCAAACCAAGGATTTGATGCCCCACCTGAAGCACTCATTGTGCCTGCGCTTAATGTACCACGTAAAAAGAAGAAAATGCTGTTCACGAGAGAAGCAACTAATAATCCAAGTGGCATCCACCATAACGGCCGTTCTTCAAACTTTTGTCGCCCAAGAAAGTAACCAATGATGCCCGCAAAGGCGGCATGTGCCATGGTTGTCAAAACGATGCGGATGGCTCCATTCCCAAGTGCCACTCCGCC
>JANQSK010001144.1 GCA_028284105.1 Anaerolineae bacterium | reverse complement strand
TATCCCTTTCCCTTGATAGTTTAAATCGATCGCAAAGGTTCTAAGCCCTATTCCACCATTCGGGCAAAATGGATGCTTTGACGCATAATCAATATCGATCTTGAAAAAACCAACCACAGCATCATCACATTTGATAACATGAAGGTGCATTGTCTCACTGCCATCATTTAAAAACACCTCTGCCGTTGAGGCGAATTTAATTTGCTCGTCTGCTAAGGTTATTTTTTGAACGGCCGTTATATCTGCATCAGTGAGTTTTTCAATCGTAATGAGCATAATTTCATCCATTTATTGAGATTGCACGCCTTAAAAGGCTCAACTACATATAGCCTTTTAGCTTCATTCCTTCAGACATCATTTGCAATAACGCATCCCAATCGTCATCTTCAGCATAGTTACCAACTTTATAATTCTGAGAAACAATTTGCGTTGTATCGAACTTAAAAACCTCTGAGTTAATCTCGAGGAAAGTAGCGAGCTTATTGAGACATTCTGTTGGTCTTTCGCACAGATATTCATAGCTAAATTCAAACAACACCTCCTCATTTAAGGACATTTCAACCCGTTGCCGTTCAATTTCTAATAGGCATTCGTTCCAATAATTTGCACAATGGTGTCGATAAACATCTTGAGAATCAAAGTAGCTGGCGTATTTGCCCCACTCTTTTTTCAAGAATGATTCCACCACAGAAGGGCCATTTCGATAGATATGAATAAACTTTGAATCGGGGAAGAGGGTACGCAATTTTGGAATCATGAAAGAGATCATTGCGCTTTTGATAAAGAGTGTTTGTTTGGAGCCTTTGGCGAAGTTGTAACCCTCAAACCTCTTTTGGATTTTTTG
Organism: Anaerolineae bacterium; assembly: GCA_028284105.1. GTDB lineage: Bacteria > Chloroflexota > Anaerolineae > Promineifilales > Promineifilaceae > QQUD01. Next base: position 816 of record JANQSK010001144.1, on the reverse strand, counting down.
CTCATGCTGAGTTGGCCAATTTTGAATTGAAATGTCAGTAAATTGGCGAGGATTTTCTACTATAGGAACGGTATCAATCGATTTCTTTGAATAAGGATATGAGTTGGGATGCCATAGCTCATTTGCTTCCCCTGGATAGCCTAACAGGTCGGAATGGGTATTTAGGATGTTGACCAAAAGTGTGGTGCCACACCGTCCTGTACCAATAATGAAGAAAGGGGGTTTAAAGTGATCACCCAACACTGTTGCCAATGTACCTGCAACTGCATATTTAATTTGTTCTAGCTTTCGTTGCATTATTCATTTCCTTCGCCGCAATAACGCGCTAAGTCAGTGTATCAACAAAAGGTATTGACTCAAATGGGAAAACGGCCGTTTTCCCTAATCACCCAAACTAATACATCTTCTTTATCAACTTGGCTTTCAGGGTAGCACCATATTCCATATCCATCTTGCCTTCATCAAAAAGCGTGACTTCAGCTTTGAAGCGGAGAACGCGCTGGATTTTGTCCGTTAACTTAGAGGCGAGTGCAGATTTTTCAGCAGAATCTAGCGTTCCAACGCACTCGGCCCAAAGCTGTAGCGGCGGCTCGATAACGGGTGAGTCAGCAAACTTAAGGATCCGAACATTGCCCGTCAGGTCATGCTCAAAACTTCGTGCCACATCTTGAATTGCCGAAGGGAAGACGTTGACACCTTTCACCAGCAGCATATCATCAACGCGTCCAATAACTTCCATTCGCCACCCTGGTTGACCACAAGCACACGGCTTGGTGTGAACTCGCATTCTGTCCCCATCACGGAACCGAATGAGTG
>JANQSK010001143.1 GCA_028284105.1 Anaerolineae bacterium | reverse complement strand
AAACCGATAACTATTTTTTTGAATTTTGAAATGTCCATTTTTGTTGTTTCTCCTAAAAATGAAAAATAATTTTTAATGTCTGCTTGCTGTGTTGTTCGCGTTATGTGTCCCTAGAATATTCAGCCGCCGTCCTCCCAACGTCCCCAAAACCGACCCAAAAAAAAGTGTGCGTTTAAATTGAATTTTCAAAAATGGTCTTGAATCAAGATTGATTGGTTCCTCGCCCAAAAGTGGTTGAAAGTTATAATACAAACATGCCATCACTGCTTCGTACCAAGCTCTTTCTACCCCAGAAACCAGAGGGGCTTCTCTCAAGACCTCAATTGGTGGATCGGTTACATGATGGACTTTCTAATAAACTGAGTTTGGTTGTTGCTCCCGCTGGATTTGGCAAGACGACCTTGATCTCAACGTGGCTTCATCAAATAATGGCTCAAGATCAAGCCCCAAAAATCACCTGGTTATCTATCGATCCGAATGACAATGATATGGGACGCTTCGCCATTTATTTTGTGGAGGCCCTTGCTCAAATTGAGCCAAAGTTTGAAGCAATCGGTGAACGATATAGTTGGGAATCAGATGAAGAAGCAAGTCTTGAACAGTTGATGGTGGACCTCATTAACGAGCTAGCCATACTTGAACAAACGGCCGTTCTTGTCCTTGATGACTATCATGAAATCACGAACCCATTGATCCATGATGCCCTCTCCTTTTGGCTAGACAATCAGCCCCCCAACTTTCATTTAGTCATCACCAGCCGAAATGAGCCGCCACTGCCACTACCTCGAATGCGTGTCCGTCGTGAGCTCACCGAAGTCGATATGGGGGATCTTCGATTTAGCCAGCAAGAAACGGCCGTGTTTCTCAACCAGCTCATGCAGCTCGATATGTCAGACAGCGATGTTGCTCAGCTTGGACAAATTACGGAAGGATGGGTTGCCAGCCTACAACTTGCCAGCATTTCATTAAAAAACAGCTCAGATCACGCCAGCTTTATTCAATCGTTCAAAGGAGGAAATCGGTACATCGTTGACTATCTTGTCAGTGAAGTACTCAACCAACAACCGCCTGAAATTCGCGAATTTTTACACCAGACGTCAATTCTTGAACGATTTAATGCGGACCTTTGTGAAGCCGTTACCCAAAATGAACAAGCCTCCACCATTCTTAATCAGATTGAGCAAAATCGCCTCTTTTTGATCCCCCTTGATAAATCTAGACATTGGTATCGATATCATCATCTTTTCGCAGAGCAATTAAAAAGTGAGCTTCAGCAAAAATCCGCTTTTGATATTAGCCTTTTGCACAAGCGCGCCAGCAACGCATTCCAAAAACAAGGGCTATTGGCGGAAGCGATCAAGCACGCCTTTGAAGGTAATCACATTGAGTTGGCAGCCGAGTTGATTGGGGATAACGTGCGCATTTTGCTTTCCAGTCAGGGGATTCCCATCGAAGTATGGCGCTGGTTCCAACGTTTACCTAAGTCAATGATTGAAAGCTCTCCAAAACTAATGCTTGCCTCCGCCTGGATCCGCTTAGCCCTTTTTTCAAACCACGGCTCGGATTTCGATGACCTACTAACCAAAACCGAAACCCTTCTCAATCATTCAGACGGCTCATATGCACCTGATGTGATTTTGCGAATGGAGATTGAGATCGCCATGATCCGCAATCAACTGGCTCGATTAAGAGGTCATCTTCAAGTTGCGCTAGCAGAAGCAGAACGCGCCAATGACCTTATGAAATCTGTGGATTCCTACACGTTAAAAATGAGTACACGAGGCGCTTTAACACTCACCCACTTTTTGGCAGGTAACATCAACAAATTTGTTCAATTAGCCAATGCCCAGTTAGATTTAGTTGATCCAACTAGACCCAGAAGCTATGCGCACATTGTGCTCGCTTCCTACCTGCTATATGGATTACATCTCCATGGTCAACTTTCGGATGCAGAGCAACTTTATGAAGAGATGAAGCCTTTCTTTAATCAGCAAACAGCAAATGGTTTAGCCATATTCAACCTCAGTTGGGGTCTCATCCTTTATGAAAAAAGCCATCTGGACGAAGCAGAAACCTTAATTTCCCAAGCGTTAGAACAATTACGGCCGTTATCCGCCATGCAATCCATCGTTGAAGCCGGAACGATTACCCTAGCTAACACGTACCACGCTCAAGGAAAATCGAATAAAGCGATTGAGCTATTAACCCGAACGCAACGGCAATATGCAGAATCTGAACAGTATGCGCCCCTTGCACGGATAGAAGCAGCCAAAGCGCTTATTCATTTGAGGCTGGGGAATTTAACGGCCGTTGAAGAATGGATAAAAGAACACAATCTGCAATCAACGGATGACCCCACCTATCTCGACGAGCTCGATTATCTTGTTTTGGCTCGCTACTTCATAGCAACTAATAAAATTCAAGAAGCCCTCTCTTTACTCGGCAAAATAGAAACCAATGCACGCCAGGGTGATCGCGTTAGCCGCCAATTAACGATTCACCTTCTCCGCGCACTATCGTTCAGTCAGCAAGAATTAGACGACAAAGCACAAGAGTCCATCGCGCTTGCCATACAACTGGGGCAAACAACCAACTATTTTCGAACCGTTGTGGATGAAGGAGAGCCCATTTTTTCGTTGCTTGTTCAAAATGCGAAACAAAATACCAACATTGACTATGTAAAACAGCTAAAAGCCTTTTCCAATTCCTCCCAACCAACTTTGAAAACAGTCACACCTTCTCCAAACACAGCTTCTTTAAATAGCGAGACCCTCACAGAAAGAGAACTAAGCACACTGCGATATTTAGCGAGCGATCTCTCAGTCCCTGAAATCGCTGACCAAATGGTCGTTGCCCCCAGCACTATCCGCACCTATATTAAGCGTATTTACAGCAAGCTGGATGTTCACTCTCGTATTGAAGCCGTCAACCGCGCCCGCTCCTTAGATCTGCTCAATTAACGAGCCCGAACAAGTCATTCCCCATCACAATCCCCTATATTCCCCTAGGGTTGTCCCTAATTAGGGGACGACATCTCCCCTACCTCACCGATATATTTCAATCATCAAACATTTGAAAACATGTTGGCCAAACAAAGGTCAACTTCTAAGGAGAAATCTAATGACTCAAGAAAAAACACTGCCAACTTGGCTTCTAGTATTAAGTAGCGTACTTGTCATCTTCAACTTTTTTATTTTTGGATGGCTGACCCTACTGGCTCCTCAACTCACTTGGCCCGATGCAGGTGCAGGGGGCGTATTCCCCGCCCAATTCTTCGCTGTTCGCCACATCGCTTTCGCACTCCCATTGCTACGCGGTGTGATAAAGCGAGATGCAAAGCTGCTCACATCGATGTATCACATCTTTTTAGTGATTTCGATTTTAGATGTGGGGTTGATTTTGGTGAATGGGTATTACATTCCACTGATCGTTCAATTTTTGGGTGAAACGTCTCGTCTGACGGGCGTCATCATTGCAGCAGTGATGTTCATTCTGCCTATGGGTTATACGGTTCGCTATTTACACGCCAATCACGCTGAATAAGTCGATTTTTAGAACAAACTTACCCCTAGCAAGAGAAAGCATTAAAGGATAAATATCATGCAAGTACATATTGAAACTGAAATTAACGCCCCAGCCGAAGCTGTTTGGCAAATACTCGCTCACCAATTCGCCGACATGGCCGTGTGGACTGACACATTAGTTGAATCTCGTGTCGTCGATTTAAGTGAACTATCTGAAGGAATAACAATCGCAACAAATGCACCCGTCCCAGCTCGAGAAACCACGTCTTCTTTTGCGCCAAAGGCGATTGAAGTCATCAAAGAATACTCTGAAGAAAAGATGGAACTCACCTTTGAAGCAGCTAATTTACCACCTATTCTTTCAAAGGCAGCGAATACCCAACGGGTCATTGCAAAAGGACCCAACCAATGTCTTGTTACTTTTGACCTGAATATTGGTTTGAAAGGGATCTTTAAGCTCTTTGAACCCATCTTGAAAAGACGCTTTCATTCAACAATGAGTAAGGTTCAAGGGGAATTGAAAGTTTATTCTGAAACTAAACAGGCTGCTTTTGCATAGGAAGTAGAGAGTAAAGAGAAGAGAGCAAAGACCGTTGTCAAATGGCAACGGTCTTTTGTTTTCACCTATCTTTTGGTTATTTTCGAAGGGAAGATATTTAACGAGATATCAGTTCTCGACGCATCACGACACGGCTGTCTGATGGGCGGCGAATGGGCTGGAATCCGCAGGCAGCAAATGTCGATTCAAAGCCAACGTGTATCTGACCGCTTGAACGTCGTTTATCGTTTGTAAACGGAATCCCATCGATGGCTTCTGCACCGTGTTCGATGGCAAGAGAAACGGCCGTTTCCAGCAACACCCGACTCATCCCCTGCCCCTTCGCATCATCATGAACTAGAAAACACGGCACCAGCCAGACATTTTGATATGGATCAGGTTCTTTTGTACGGTAAGTAGGCGTTTTGAGCGTTCGGACGTAGCGTTCACGAGGGCCAACAGCACACCACCCCTTAGGTACTCCATCTTGATAGGCCAAAATGCCGACAGGTTCTTTCTCGTCTTCAATGAGTT
>JANQSK010001116.1 GCA_028284105.1 Anaerolineae bacterium | reverse complement strand
ATCAATAAATTAGCGCGGTCTTTTAAATCATCAGTTGGTGGCGTATGGTCCCAACTGCCGCCCATGTGCCAAGTTCCATAAGCCAGTCGTGAAACTTCTAAATCTGTATTTGGAATTTTATACGTTTTCAAATTCGTTCCTTCTCTTTTTATTATTTTTGAATCTACCCAGCAGCCATTTCTTCGAGTGCCAAATCGCGATAGTCACGATTCCAATAGACTAATGGGGCCTCATTGGGGCGCACCAAATTGCAGGCTTCAACCTTACCAATGAAAAGTGTGTGCGTGCCTGCTTGATGCGTTGAGTGAATGGAGCAATCGAGCCAACCTAGTGCATTTTCGAGAATGGGTGCCCCAGTAACGGCCGCTGACCAATCTCCTAACTCAAATTTGTTATCCGTTTTGACCCAAGCAAATTGATTTGAAATATTGGCTTGATCACCTGCCAAAATGTTAACACCAAAAGTTGCATTCGGCTGGCTTAAAAGATTACCTGAGCGACTGTCATTATTGATTGAAATCATTATTAAAGCTGGATCAACTGAAATAGATGAAAAAGCTGAGACAGTACAGCCATGAATATCATCGCCAGATTTGATCGTGACAATGGTTACGCCTGCTGGGAAGTGTCCAAGTACAGATTTGAGAGAGTCAATGTTTAGGGACATGAGTCTTATACCCTTTCGCCAGCGCCCAGCGGGGTGAGCGGCATTTCTGCTGGTACACGGCCCTGTTCGATTGGCATTGAGATGGTTTCTAATTCTGGTAAAACGTATTTTGCAAAAAGCTTGCACTCTTCAAGGTGAGGGTAACCGGAGAAGATAAACGAACGAATACCCATATCCATGTAACGTCGGATTTTGGCTAATACTTGGTCTGGGTCACCGACAAGAGCTGCTCCACAACCTGATCTGGCTCGCCCAACGCCTGTCCATAAATGGGGCTCAGAATATCCTTCGGAATCGGCTTTTTCACGCGCTTGGGCTTGAAGTGCCACACCGAGGGTCTTGGCATCTTGGGCACGATTGCGAATCTCTGTGCCAAAATCGTCGTCTAGTTTTGATACAAGGCGATCTGCAGCAGCGCGAGCTTCGTCCTCTGTTTCGCGCACGATCATATGCACCCGAAGTCCATAGTCGATTGTACGGCCGTATGCTTCAGCACGTGTGCTCAAATCTTCCATGTGACCTAAAAGATTTTCTTCTGTATCAGGCCACATTAAATAGACGTCACAATGTTCTGCACAAAGGTCTTTGCCCCAAGGAGAGTAGCCACCAAAATAAAGAAGGGGGCCCCCATTTTGCTGATAAGGTTTGACAGGGTCCGTTGTTTCTAGCTTGATGTTGTAAAACTCCCCTTCAAAATCGATTGATTCTTGGGTCCACGCTTGCTTGAGAATTTCAATGACTTCACGTGAGCGTTGATAGCGTGGTTTAGAATCCATGATTTCACCAGGCATGTTCGATGAAATGATGTTGATCGTTAGGCGGCCCTTTAAGATGTGGTCTAGTGTGGCGATGCTTCGGGCAAGCATTGGAGGATGTAATTCACCACAGCGAATGGCTGCCAGTAAATTGATATTTTGAGTTAATGGGGCAACCGCTGAGGCAAAAGTCATTACATCTTGGCCAACTTGATAAGAAGATGGGCAAAGAATATTGCGATAACCCAATTTATCCGCAGTGAGCAATATTTCAGAGGTGTGATCAAAACTAGATTTTAAAGTTTTGTCAGGAACACCTAAATATTCATAGTCATCACTACAAATAGGGGCAAACCAAGAGACTTCGGCTCCAGTTAAGTGTGAAGAACGGACATTAATCATAGGGTCTCCTTATGAGATTGAGAGATTTGAGATTTATCGTTTTTGATTGGAGTTTGTTTGTAAAAGCATTTCATGAGGGCGATGCTAGCGGCTCCAACAATACCAGCATGTAAACCACCTTCTGATGCAACGATTTGAACGTGTTCACCTAAGCCACCGAAAGAGCGTTTTGAAACAGCATCTTGTAATTGAGGCAGAAAGTGTTCAGCACCTTGTGCATACATGCCGCCTAAAACGATTTGTTCTGGATTAAGGGTGTTGACGAGGTTGATGATGGCAATGCTGAGATAGTTGGCGATTTTATCGAGCTGTTCTTGAACATAGATATCACCTGAATCAGCAAGCCGTAAAATTTGTTCTAAGCGCTCAACTTCATTTGTAATATCGTGTATTTGTTTGTATTTTGGATCTAATAAACTGTTCTCGATGATTGGTTGAGTTACTAACGTTTCTAAACACCCGAACTGGCCACAGCGACATTGAATGCCTGAATTGGGTTGAATGACAGTGTGCCCAATTTCACCAGCACCTGCCTGTACGCCTCTAAAAAGGGCGTGATTCATGACAAATCCAGCCCCTACACCCACACGGCCGTATATGAAGGCCAATGTCGAGACATCCTGACCTTGCCCAAAATATGCTTCACCGTGAGCCATAGCTCGTACATTATTTTCAACAACGACATTGAATCCCGTGAACTGCTGAAGTAGCTCTTGAATGGCTACATTTTTCCAATTTAAACTGGGAGCCGTAACACAAACGCCTTCATCAGAATGAACTAATCCTGATGACCCTACACCAATGCCTAAAATGCACTCATCTTGAACGTTAGAATTTTGATGAAGTGCTTTAATTTCGGACGCGATTTGCTTCAATAATGTTCTTGCTGAAAGGGATGTATCAAACTGTGTTTCAGTAAGCGAGACGATCTCCCCGCAAAGGTTGACCAATCCAATCCGCAGCGTGCCGATTCCAATATGAACACCAAAAACATAGCCTGCTTCACGATTGATTTGGAGTGTTTCTCGAGGGCGACCGGCTTTTTTGCGTGAAACGGCCGTTTCGACAGCCTTTGAGCATACCCAACCTTCATCGAGCAACTCATTCACAATATTTGTGACAGTCATACTGGTAATATTTAATGCTTTTGCAAGCTCGACCCGTGAGGCAGGGTGTCGCAACAGCGCCATTAAAATCGCTTGCCGATTGTGGCTTTTAACTCGAATAATGTTGCTGCCAGTGACTGTTTTCATACTTGTTTTTGCTATTTAATAAATCATTTTTATTTATTGCGGGCATTATAAATGAAAACATTGGTTTGGCAAAGAAATTGGGGATTGGAGGTTGGGGATTGGGGATCAGGGTAGAAGTTAGACGTACTACCCTGATCAATTAAAAATCAAATCTGTAATCCTGTGAGGATTATTGTTTTATTCGGGCATCGACTTCGATTTCGACTAAATATTCGTCTCCAACGAGGGCTGCTTGGACGAGGGTGTTGGCTGGTTGAATGTGACCAAAGCGTTCTCCGTGTGCCAAGGTAATTGGCTCCCATTGATCGACATTTCGAATGTAGATTCGGGTCCGAATGACGTCTTCTAAACGGCCGTTTAAGCTTTGTAAAACACCTTCGATTTTGTCGATTATAAAATGGGTTTGAGAGGCTGGATCATCACCGCCAATGAGTTGATTCCCATGTGTTGCTGTTGTTCCAGAGATGTGAACCTCCTCTCCCTGTTGAATCGCCCGACAGAAACCGGCTAATTCCTCCCAAATGGTGCCTGTAAAAACCTGAATGGCTCCATCTTCGCGAGTAGAGGTTGGGTAAGGAGCTGGTATTTGTTCTAGATGGTGGCTTAAATCGCCGGATGCTGTTAGGAAGGGGGGCTTTCGATATTCATCACCACAGTCGCCTGGAATAGACCCCAACTGTTCATAAGCGGAGGCGAGGAGAATCCAATCATTTCCATCTAAATTAAAGTTGAGTAGATTAAGATTGTTTTCTATATGCTCATTTTGACCGAGTCGGGCTCCTATAATGACGCCTGCTACTGATGGTTGTTGAAGAATGGCCTTGCAAGCCACATTGGCAATTGAGACTTGATGCTTGTTGGCTATCTCTTTCATTGTGCCGAGAAGATTCTGGAACGGATCCCAACCGCCAAGGGTTTGAATATAACGGCCGTATTTCATCTGCGACCACGTGTCCAAATTATCCCAATTTGGTTCAGGCTTATTGAGCCATTTTTCAGATAAGAAACCGCCCGCTACGGTGCCAAACGCCAAAATTTTGACATTGAACTCTTCACAGAGGGCGCTCATTCCTAGGCTTGCACGCTGGTCGAGTAAAGAGTAGCTAACTTGGTTGGTGACGATATCGATACCGCTAGTCAATGCCATTCGCAGATGGGCTGTATCAACATTGGTAAGTCCTAGATTACGAATGAGGCCTTCTTCTTTAAGCTCTTGAAGCCAAAATAATGTGTCAAGCCAAATAGGATCGCCATAATTCCAGCAGTGATATTGGAGAAGATCGAGCTTGTCTGTTTGCAAGCGATCTAGTGAAATTTGAACGGCCGTTTTGACCTCTTCGCGAGTGACAACACCTGCTTTGGGAACCCATTTTGTAAATAGCTGCACATCATCTTTATTGGGTAAACTTTGACGAAATTCACCGGAAATGAGCTCGGCAGAGCCGTAATGGTCAGCCATGTCGAAGGTTGTTAAGCCGGCGTCAAAATAGGGCTGCATCGCTTTGGCTGTCTCTTTGGGATCGAGGGAACGGCCGTTGCGCTCCATATCTGCTATCTGCCACAGACCTGTAATGATGGGGGAGATTGTAAAACCGGGGGCGAGTTCAGTTCGTTTAATCATCAATTTTCACTTCCTTGCCGAGACTTTTAGAAATCTTCATTTCAAGATGTTCTTTCGCTAAAATCGGGGCATATTTAGGTGGATTGCTTTCAGAGTGACAGGTATCAATACATTCAATTAAAGCATTTGGGTTGGGGTTATGAAAAAAGGCCAATGAGTTACGCCGTTTGCCTACCGTGTCTGGTTGTGGCACTACTTTGTGAGGGGTTGAAATCCAGCGATCATTGGTCCAATTCATCATCAAGTCACCAATGTTAATAATAAACTGATTGGGTTTGGCAATAACATCGACCCAATCCCCTTGCCGGTTTTGGGCTTGCAGGCCGCGAGAATCTGGGGACCAAAGAATGGTTAAGGTGCCATAGTCGGTATGCGCACCGGCTCTGGATAAATTGGGTTGTTGATTTTTAATCGGAGGATAGTTGAGCAGGCGTAAGATGGTACGCGGTTGGTCGATTTTATCATCAAACCACTGTTCATCGATTTCAAGGGCCAAAGCAAATAGCTGCATTAATTGTTGAGCAAGATCGATGAGGCTTTGAATATAGGTGGCTGTGTTTTGCTGAAATTGAGGAGGCTCACTGGGCCAGCTTGAATCATCAATCGGTAGTGATAAATTCAAAGATTCTTTTACATCTTTAACTGTTTCATCATCGGAACTAGCAGCAAGCTGTTCACCACTTTGCCCAATATACCCCATCCCACCTTCGACGGTGTATTGGTTTTTTTCAACGGCCGTTAAATCAAAAAACGTCTGCGCTTGTTTGTTCACCGTTTGAATGAGTGAAAGATCGATGCCGTGTCCTTCAATCAAGAAGAAGCCAATCGTTTCACACGCCTGGGCTATTTGCTGTGCAACGGTCTGCTTGTCTTGAGAGATGTCAATGATGGGTATCATTTGAACGCCTCCAACACGGCCGTTCCCTCCCAATCGGGTGAAGGGGGAACACCAAGCAGATGGGCGACCGTTGGTGCTGTGTCTAAGATTGTAACGGTCGTTTCGATGGTGTACCCCTCTTTTACAGATGGCCCATTAATGATCCAAGGGACCGTCATATCTTCAGGCATGTCTGTACCATGTGTGCGTTCGTGTCCTCCATGATCGGCGTGAATGATGATTGTCATGCTATCAGGTAATGCTTCAATGACCTCACCAATGTACCCATCGACTCGTTCTAGCTCGGCCAAATATTCAGGAGATAACCAGCCAAATTTGTGGCCGATATTATCTGTCATAAGGAAATAGATGAATGTGAAATCGGCCGTTTCGTTTTCAAAATATCGAACAGCATCATTTTTCACCCAGCGATCCACATCAGCCCCATAATCCACATAGTGCCGAATCGTTTGCATAGAGATGTTGTCTGGGTGGCTTAAATTTTGAAACATCCCCCAGCAGTGGAAGGCGGCAGTTTTACGGCCGTTTTTATAGGCTACATCAAAAATGCTCTCAACGGGTCGCGCCATCGGTCGCCAATCGTTGCTAATCACACCATGCCGAGTGGCGGGCACACTAAAAAAAGTGGTGGTGTGGCAGGGCAGCGTAATCGTGGGCATCGAAGATTGAGCCTTCATTGTAGAGGCACCGGTAGCGATTAAATGATCAAGATTTGGGGTATTGGCTAATGGAATAGCATCTGGTCTAACGCCATCAATACTGATATAGACAGTTGGATTCATGATTTTCCTCTTCTCTCGGGCAGACTGTGTTTAAAAATTTTATCGGGCTTTGGGCAGATCGTAAAGTGAAATGGGTTATTGAGCACGGTTTTTTAAGTAAAAGAAAAACTGCACAAGAGCAGTTTGGCCTATTCTAACGCCTTGCTCAAATGGTCATCCTGAACGGAACGGGTTGAACCAAAACTAGGTCAAATGCAGAGGTGTGCAGTTGAAGGATCGCTTTGAAGCCCGAAATTGGTTCCCTTGCTTGGCAAACTGAATAGTTTGCCGGAATAGAGTGAGGTTTGCAAAGGTTATTGCGACCCTTCGACGCCGCTTTGCTCTGCTCAGGGTGACCATGCTTTGTGCACTTTCTCAAACACTGAAAACCCGTAGGTAATTGAGATTGGGCTGTGTTCCAATCATTATGATCAATGCTGAGGAGATCTCTACAAATCCAATGAGAGTACAGTAAAAGAAGATGGAAATATTGCTTTCTGTTTGGCTATTTTCTGATAATAAATATAGAAAATGATATATGTGATTGACAGAGAGTTTTCTAAAAAAGATGTCTTACAAAGGCTGTCGATGAGTAAATCACAATCATTGAAGCTGCTCTAAATTGTAAAACTTTTGTGATTTACAAAAAACAATGGTTATAAGTCGGTAGATGATTCTGCAAAAACATCTCAGAATGGAGTATATTGAACAGATGGAAGACGAACGAATAGGATTTGAAGCTTTTGAAGAGGTTAGAAAAGTGATTGTCGTGGCTGCCCACCCAGATGATTTGGAAACGATGTGTGGTGGAACAATTTATAAACTTGCACAGCAAGGTGTAGAGATTTATTCAGTGAACTGTACGTTGGGAGATATTGGGACAAATGATCGGACCTTAGATAGAAAGACGCTTGCAGAGGTGCGACAGGTTGAAACAGAAACGGCCGCTTCTGTTCTAGGCATTAAACAAACCTTCAATTTGGGACATCCTGATGGAGAATTGGTTGCTGATTTGACTCTGAGAGCTCAAATTGCGAACTTGTATCGAATCACACAAGCCGATACTTTGTTGACATTTGATCCATTCTGGACCGGTCAAATTCATCCTGATCATGTGGCTGCCAGCCAAGCTGCGATTGATGCCTATATGCCTTCTAAAATGTTTCTGTACCAACCTGAACAGCTTGAACAAGATGGGGCAGATGTTGGCTGCATTGAACGCGTCTTTCTTTTTTCATCTGATCGCCAGCCGGATGTGTTGGTCGATGTAACGGCCGTATATCCACAGAAAGTTCAAGGGTGCCTTGCCCATAAAAGTCAGTTCAAAAACGAAAAAGAAGGTTTGCAATGGATGAAAGATTTAGATAAAGGGCACGCTGAAAATGCGGACTTCGAGTACGGGGAACGCTTCAAAACCCTCCGTGTTTGGTAGGATGACAAAACGTCATGTCGAGCAAACAAACCCATTTAATACCTAACTAATAAAGCTAGCCGAGACATCTCTATATCTGAATCTTAACTGGGTTGAAAGCAGTTTGCATTGAGATGTCTCGACTGCTTAATTGTGTAAAGAACCAAAGTTGTAACATCGCTCGACATGACATCAGTATGACTTGATTATCTTTGGAGATACTCCACTAGCGTGTCGACCTTTTCAAGGTTGTCCATTTGCCAAACGGCCGTTTCCAAGGCAGTCACATTCTCTTGAGGCATGCACTGTGTAGAAATGAAATGGAACTTATCGATAAGTTCCTGATCGCTTGGCGGTGCTTTTTCAGTCCACGGTGGGGTTGTGGGTTCTGAGACATATTGAGCACCCGTTTTTGTGGTGATGGTTACTCGACAGAAGCGATCGTTGGGGAAAATTCTGTTATATTCATCATTTTCACTCATTTCGACGCGATCAACTAAGTCCATCACTGTGGGATGTGTTAAATTGTCGCCCGCAATCTCTGGATAGCTAATTTGCCCGTGAACAAGCGCGGCGGCAACAGGGAAGGGTAAGCTGTACTGAGCTTCTTCCGTATTACTTGGTTTTCGCATAGCCAATCTGGTTGCTTCATGGAAAGTTGATACCTCGATCTTTTCTATTTGATTGGGTTCAAGATTGTGGGCTTCTTTGAGTTGAAGGGTGGCTGCAATGGCTGGCTGTGCCCAGTAGCAAACGGCGTACTTTTTGAAATATTGATCTGCGAGCGTCCAATGGGTGCCAAGATCTTGCCAATATTGGGCAGCCTCATCAGAGTCGATTGTGATAGCAGGGGCACCCGTAAAGCCGGCTTGGGCCATCATCCCCGCAGAGATACCTCCCATTGCGCCCCAACCTGAGCCGTCTTTAACCATTGTTGGAAAATCAATACAGCGCA
>JANQSK010000611.1 GCA_028284105.1 Anaerolineae bacterium | reverse complement strand
ATTAGGTTGTGCTCCAATCGTTACAATGTTGAGGTTGTGCCTATGGTAAAAGAGAAGCCTGAAGTTGCCAAAAAAATAGCCGAGTGATTTTGTCACTCGGCCATTCTTATTCGCTCCTGTAAGAAAAAAGTCAAATCTAGAATTCAACTTTTCCTTCTAAGATAGTGCCATCAGGAATCATGACCTGTGCACCACTGTGATTAATAAGTTCAACGTTCCCGTTGCAGGTCACATTTTTCCCAAAAGCAATATCACCCGAAATTTTGAGGCTTTCGCAGTTGGTAATAGACGGAACGCCATGAGGAAAACGGCCGTTAAAATCAGAAACCAACTTATAGTAATCACTGTCTAACGAAACCTGAAGTTTTTTGCCAGACTCTGCTTGGACCAATCGGAAATCATTTGTCAATGCATACGCATCAGAACGGACCACTAACAAATCATTGGTCGTTTTCACAGGTGCAAAGCGGGTGCGCGGAACGCGAACTGCCTGTGCCCCTTTAAACACGCCAATTGCGGAACCCATCGCTGTTTCAATTTGATAAACGGCCGTTGATTTTTTATTACGTGGATCAACCGTTTTTGAATTGCGAATCATGGGCAAGCCTAGCTTTGAACCGTTTGATTCCATAACATTCATCAAAGAGGGTAGATGAAGCCATAAATTATTGGTGTTGAAATATTTGTGCTTGTTGATGTCTTGGAAGCTGTTGATATCTTCATCTGGACATTGGGCCGATTCACGAAGAATGAGTTGCCCGTCTTGCTGCATCGCAAGATGACCGCCTTTCTTATCCATCGGTGTCCGATCAGCCACTTCCATCATGAAGGGAATTTGCTTGTCGGCAAAGTAGCCAAGGATTGAGATATCAATGACTGCGCCAAGATTGTCAACATTGGATACAAATGCATATTCATACCCTTTTTCGAGCAGTGCAGAAAGGGTGCCGCTTGTTATTAGGGCTGTGTAAATATCACCATGCCCAGGAGGACACCACTCTAAATTAGGATTTTCATCCCAAATGGCGGGTTGGAAATCATCTTGGCGCACCTTGGGTTGTTTGTGTTGTAAGAAGCGTAATGGAATGTTTTTGCTGCCTAAATGTTGATAGGGTGCCAACTTATCCAATGTATCTTGGTCAGTGCTAAAGCTGTTCATCAAAACCAATGGCAGGTCGTGAGATTCAACTTGCTTAGCAATAATGTCTAAAAAGGTGATCTCGTCTTTAACAGGCAGTAAAGATTTGGCTTGTTGTAAGCCCATGCTTGTGCCTAACCCGCCATTGAGTTTAATAACGGCCGTTTTTGGCAATACCGTTTCACCAACTTCAAAATAACGTTGTGAAAAAGTCTCAGCATCTGGCAAAGAATCAACAGCTTGAATCTCTTTTTCAGGAATCAATCCAGATTCACCAGAAACCAACTGCTGGTAATAATATTTAAAATTTTCAATAAATAGTTCAGGAAGCCCCTCTTCCTTCATCTTAGAAACAAATACATCTGTAGTGGGGCTGTTTGGTAAATTAATCATAATACTCCTCGAAGTGTGCAACCTTGAATCATTAACTGATCGAAGATGTGAATCGCAGTGGTGGGAAGATAAATAGTGGTTTGTGATTCACGTATATTTTGATATACAGAAAAAAACTTTCAATACAACTAACTATCCGTTTGTCACCATCAAAAATGGAACCTATTCTTTAGCTTCTAGCTTTTTGATTAAGTTTCGAGCATCTTTATCGAGGGGGTTTGCTTGGAGTGCCTTTTTGAACCATTTAATGGCAGCATCGGTTTCGCGACGATCGCGGTAGA
>JANQSK010001081.1 GCA_028284105.1 Anaerolineae bacterium | reverse complement strand
TTGTTGTTCGTTCAAAGTCGCGAGGTAAGAAGTCATCTGGGTATTGTACCAGAAACGGCATAATGAGGATGGCAAAAAACAAAAAAGACGGCTTAAATTAAGCCGTCTTCATCAATCTTATTTTAGAAAATTTTGAGTAAAAAATTAATCACTCCAACCATATCCGCGAGCAACCCTAAAACCGCCGCGCCGACCAGTCGGTGATGTACGTTTCCCAAGAGATTGAGCATCCTCTTTTGAAGAGATTTCAACCTCTTCAACAAGAACAGACTTCGTTTCATCACTTGACTTGAGCAATTCACCTTTAGCTTGTGGTTGTAAAAATAATGGCGTGAGCAAAGCGAGGAAAAGCGCACCTGCGGCAAAATAAACCAAAACCCTATTCTTCGTAGATTGTGCAAAATTGTTCATTGATGGCTCCCTATCGTGATCATTTGCAGTAAATTTGATTCAATTAAAATTGATGCACTAAAGATAGGATTAAAATATTACGAACTTTGTTAAAAGTGTAACAAATGAGACTATTTTCCTATGCCTTATGGCTTATTCATAACGTAAGGCTGCAATTGGGTCTAATCGAATGGCTCGTAATGCAGGATAAACGCCCGAAATAACCCCGATAAGTGCCGCAAAAACAATGGCAAAGATGGGTAACCAAGCCGGTGTAAATACCAATGCCGTTAACTCATCCGCATTACCCCCTGTTTGGGCAATCTGGGAAAGCAAAAATTGGCGTCCCACAAAATCTCCTATTTGAGCCAAAATAACGCCAAAAACAACACCACCAATCCCTCCAATCATGCCAATAGCACCAGCTTCCCCAAGAAAAATAAGCATCACGTCTCGATTAGTGGCGCCAACCGCCTTCATTAAACCAATTTCACGTGTACGCTCATAAATTGACATAATCATTGTGTTTGCAATCCCGAAGGCAGCCACAATGAGCGCCAAGCCACCAATGCTCCCAACAATAATCTGGATGATAAGGAAGGTCGTATTGACACTTCGCAAGACATCTTGGAATGAAAACACAAAGTAGCCTTGATTGTTGATAGTGTCAGAAACGGCCGTTGCCACTTCAGAAGATTCCACTTTGACCAGCGCGTTGTCATACCCTTCACGCGCATAGTTCACGCGCTGTCCAGATGCCCATTGATTGAGGTCTTGCACGGTGCGAAGGGGCAAAAATACCGTAAAATCTCGTTCCCCACCTGATTCAGCCATGACGCCAACAACCCGAAGGCGAACTGTTCGACGAATAGGTTCTTGAAAATCCCCTTGAAATTTTGTGAGCTCTAATTGAAGCGTTTGGCCTTGTACATTGATATCCTCTAAAGGCTGTCCCGTTTGAGGATTATAGAAGTTGTTGACAAAGCTCGAACCCACCAAAATTTGCCCCTGCCCCAATGTCGATGTACCACTTTCCATTTCAAAATCAAATGAACGAAGCTGAGAGGTATCAATCCCAACAATATTCGAAAACGCCGTAGCCCGATTAAGATTTAGTTGGGCGTTCGCTTGGAGACGCAGTTGGGGAGTTACGGCCGTTACCCCTGGAATGCTGGCAAACTCACGCATCGCGGCATCATTGAGAACAGGATCATCGGTTGAGGAAAGGCCCGGTTGCCCCGCGAATATGTCGCTACGCGAAGAAACTGTCAAGGTTGTTAAATCACCAATATCCCCAAAGCTGTCAACCACTGAGCGCTGCAATCCCGCACCAAGCGACATGAGCAACACCACGGCCGTGGTGCCAATAAACACCCCAGCTGAGGTCATTAAAACCCTAAATTTCATGCGGAGTAAGTTGCTGCGAATTAATCGCGTCAGTTCAAGTATTGACATGGTTGATGTCTGTCAGCTTCCTAAGCCAAGTAAGCCCATAATGAGCCTGAGAATAAACGGCCGTTCATCTTCAACTTCACCTTCTGGTTCAGAAGGATCACTCAATTCGATAACACCACCATCTTCAGTCAGCTCAGGTTCTTCTGGCGCATCCACCTCCACGGTTAAGGTCTCTTCATAAATTTGGGGTTGATTAAAGTCATCAAGGTAGTTGACCGTCACAAGCACGTCCAGCGTACCTCCAGAGTCAGGGAACGCCAACGCATCCAAAGAGCCTGATGTCCCACCATCTAAAGGCCCAATAAAGACCGTATTGTTCTCTAAGCTCATTTCTTGGCTGGTGACAGCGATCGTGCTCACGTTGATAAGGGAGCGGCCAATATTGACAACTTCAATAGGCAAATCAAGCGGTTCATTGACAAACCCTCGATTCACAGGTCGATAAAAGTTCACCTGGAACTGAGGTGGTTTTTCAACCAAGAGATTGATCACTTGATTCTCCACTTGAGGATTGCCATCACTATTTTCATATTGGAATTCAATGGGCAAATTAAAGATGCCGGAGCCTGCTGTTCCAGCCACTAATAAAGTCTGCCTCAACTCCACGGTCGCGCCGGATTCAATGCCATCAATAAATCGAATATTGCCCGAATTGAGCAAGGCAAACGGGGTTAATGCTTCTCCGTTGGCCCCACCCAAGGTGACCACCACATTATTACTATCTGCACTGCCAACATTGGTAATATTCAACACTAAATCAAAAATGTCTCCTGGTTTGAGCTGCGCTTCTGGCTCTACTTGATAGGTTGTTAGCACGAGGCGGGGCTGGCTTGGGGCTGGTGTTGGGGTCGCGGTAGCGCTATTCACGTTGAGTCCTACGCTTTGAGGTGTGTTGTAGGAACGGCCGTTAATATCAAAATAGGTCAAATTAAAGTTCAAGCTTTGTGGGCCGCTCAGGGCATTTTCGCTCAATACCATTGGTAAAGTAAGCGTCGTGGCTTCTTGATATTGAATACGAGGAATAATGCGCACATTACTCCCTTCAGCGGGAACAGCAATATCAGTTGATTGCAAAGCCAGCTCAATATCAACGGCCGTCCAGTTACCCAAATTTGCCAACACCATCGT
>JANQSK010000609.1 GCA_028284105.1 Anaerolineae bacterium | reverse complement strand
AGCATTTCAACCCCATATGCCGCATAGGTTGTCTTGACTAAATCATCACGAAGCGGATTATAGGCTTCAATCATTTCAGCTTGGGTCAAAACGTGTAAATCTTTCCCTTCAGCAAAGAGAAATTTGCTCCTCATAAATAGTTCAATATGACCTGTTTTACGACTTTGTGGTTTGCGTGCTCCTTTGGCAATCGCTTTTACTTTACCCTGCTCTTTTGTGAAGATTGTGAGTAAACGATCTGCTTCACCAAAATCGGAGCGCTTTAACACAATTCCTTCAGAGCGAAATGTACGTTCACGAGGCATGAATTAGCTTCCTAAATGTTCGGGGCCGAAATGATCAGGTAGCAGCTGATAAAGGGTTGTTTCACGGCCGTTTCCATCCCCATCGACTAAATAGACAGGTACATCCCCTGCAAATTCAACGAGCACCTGTCGACACGCACCACAGGGTGATCCTGCATTTTCGGTCGATACGGCAACGGCTAGAATTTTTCGCTCACCTTCTGATACAGCTTTAAAAACGGCCGTTCTTTCCGCACAGTTTGTCAGACCATAGGATGAGTTTTCGATGTTGACCCCCGTATACATACGGCCGTTTTCCATCAAAATGGCCGCACCTACAGCATAATTGGAGTATGGTGCATATGCATTATGGCGACTTTCACAAGCGAGTTGAATCAACTTATCCTTTTGGCTATCCGAAATCATCTTCTTGTTTCCCCATAAATCTCAGTTTGGTTCTCAACGGTTTGATTTTGAAGGAGGCTATGTTCAATCACGCACCTATCACCTACTATGGTGGAGCGGAGCGTCGTGTTGGGTCCAATCGTGCAATCTTGTCCAATTGTAGACCCTTTTTGTAAAAATGTATTGGGCCAAATCACACTGTCTTGACCAATTGACACATCTTGATCGATAAACGTTGAATCGGGATCGATTAAGGTCACCCCTTGGCTTAACCAATTCCGATTAGCCCTCGACCGAAACGCTTTTTCGACGGCCACCAGCTCTAGTCGAGTGCCAGCACCAAGACATTCATCAGCGTCATCAATCATGACAGCTTCGACTCGTTTATTTTGTGAAACGGCCGTTTCCACCATATCGGTCAAATAATATTCAATCCCATTTCTTGCTTGTCGTTCAGGAAGTGAATCCACGTTTTGCCACAAAAAGTCGGCATCAAAGCAATATACCCCTACATTCAATTCGCGGATATTTAACCAAGCATCCGGATCCTCACGACGCCGTGCTTCAGCAACTTCGACGATTTCTAGAACTTCATCTGATTCACCACGCACGATTCGACCAAAACTACTTTCAGCATGACCTTCAACTGTTAACAGAGACATGGCCGCGTTGGTTTCTAATTGTCGTTGTGCTAATTCAGCTAATGTTTCGGAACGCAGCAGTGGCATATCACCATAGGTCACGATCACTTGGTCACTTTGACCCACCAGCAATTCTTTGGCCATTTGAGTGGCATGCCCTGTGCCTAGTTTTTCGACCTGTTGAACATATGTCGCTTGATCACCTAGCAGCTTTTGAACCCCATCTTCATCATGACTCACAACGAGAATGGGTTTTGTGTCACTAATAGACATAGCTGATTCAAAAATATGCTGAACCATCGGCTTGCCACCCACTTCATGCAGAATCTTCTGATACTTTGAATTCATACGGGTACCTTTGCCGGCTGCGAGAAGGAGAATGGATAATGTCATAAGATATAGGAGAAGCGACAGCTTGTTTGGGTAGATATTTCAATAGATGTCGTCATTAGAAAATTGATTCTTTGAAAAAAAAAGGACCAAGCGATTTAACTTGGTCCTTAGCTGAGGTGCCAGGGATCGAACCTGGGATGGCGGATTCAAAGTCCGCTGCCTTACCACTTGGCGACACCTCAATGCAGAACGGAACTTTATCACATAGGGTTTCAAAATTCAAGTGAATTTTTAAATGATTATCGCAATGCTCTGTCGATGATTTTTTTACAGTTCTTGGCGACCATCTAGAGCCCGACCCAAGGTGATTTCATCAGTGTATTCCAAGTCGCCACCCACTGGCAAGCCTCGAGCTAGACGAGTTAATTTGATGCCTTTTCCATCTAAACGGCGTTGGATATACATTGCCGTTGATTCCCCTTCAAGGGTTGGATTGGTTGCCAAAATAATTTCACGGAACGGCTCGTGATCGGTTCGACTGATTAACTGTTCAATCTTTAAATCTTCTGGGCCGATGCCTTCGACTGGAGAGATTGCACCGTGTAGCACGTGATAACGGCCGTTAAAGGCACGCGACCGCTCAATTGCTAGCACATCAAGGGGTTCTTCAACAACACAGAGAACGCCTTGATCTCGCCCAACCCCTGTGCAAATTTCACAGGGGTCTTGTTCTGTAATGTTGTGGCAGGTTGAACAGAACTGAGTCAGTTCCTTCATTTCCCGAAGGGCATCGGCAAGGTCAAGCGCTTGTGTATCAGATGCACGCAATAAAAAGAACGTAAGCCGTGCTGCTGATTTTGGCCCAACACCTGGCAACCGAGCAAACTCATTGATAAGCTGTTGAACCGATCGGGGTAAAACCGAATTGGCCACAATTACATTCCTAATCCGCCAAGCAAGTCGTTTAAGCCACCCATGTTACCCGTGATGCCTTCCATTCTTTCAGCAGACATCGCTTGGGACTGCTCAATCGCCGCATTGATTCCTGCAACAAGCATATCTTGAAGCATTTCAGCGTCTTCAGGATCAATGACTTCAGGATCAATATTGATCGCTTTGATGCGTTGATGTCCGGTGATCTCAATGCTAATCGCACCACCACCAGCGGTAACAGTGACTGATTCATCAGCAAGTGCGCTTTGCGCATCTGCCATTTGCTGTTGCATTTGCTGCATTTGAGCCATCATATTTTTGGGGTTCATATTGCCCCCTTTGGAGCCCCCCGCTTTTCTCTTTGGTTTTGGTCGAAATGATCGTTTTGACATGGAATCTCCTTATGAGATATGCATACACGTTTTACAAGAGTTAGTCAGCTAAACCTGTACGCAACATTTATTCGTCTTTTTGAACAACGCCATCTAATTCACGGGCAATATCATCCAAGTCATTCTTGGTTACAGAAACTTTGTATTCACTCGTCACAACGGTCCGAACGGCCGTATTTGCGCCTACAAGCTCTGAAAGTATGCCACCAATCAATTGGTTTGCGCCTTGTGTATTATCAAATTTCTCTTTGAAAATGGGGAAATCAAACCCAATCACAAACGTGTTCCCTTCTGTGGCAAGGGGTTTGCCCATATTTAATAACGCTTTTAAATTACGATTTTGCTCAGAAGCACGCTCGATTAAAATCGGCCACTGTGCTTTGATCCCAGAAATAGTTAAATCCCCAGAAGCAGCCGTTTCTGCAACGGATTCCTCCGGAATGATTGTCTGAGATGGTGCTTCAACTGCATCTACTCCTAGTTCAGGTTCTGGCTCAGGTTCTGATTTTGTGGGAGGCTCAATCAAAGTTGCTGATTCTGGTGCAGTTTCAACAATGGGTTGTACTTCAGGTTTTGGCGGTGCTGGTTTTGATGCTGGCTGCGCAATGGGTGTAGTCGGCATAGGAACGGCCGTTTCCGGCAACA
>JANQSK010001062.1 GCA_028284105.1 Anaerolineae bacterium | reverse complement strand
ATCAATACATACCAAATATAATGTGGATTGACTTTCACCCTACTGAAACAATCCTTGTAACGGGTGGGCGTGACAGCACAGTTCGCATTTTAGATTTTGAAAAAAACAAAGAAATTTGGCGATTTGATGAAATTCAAGACACTGTATATCGAGCTCACTTTGCGCCAAATGGATCATGGTTTGCAGTATCCTACAAAATTGATGGGGAAGTTGTTACGTTTGATTCAAAAGGCTTAACCAAATTAGCACATTTTAAACAAGATGGAACACAACCTCTTTGTTTAGAAATTCCTACAGATAGCAAATATTTAATTACTTGTTCAAGAAATAATCTAGTTCAATTCTGGGATCCTATTTCAGGCAATGAGATCGCCCGAATAGCCATTCTTGATGAAGGTAATTGGTTAATCGTTGACCCAAATACTGGTCGTTTTGATACAAATAATTTGGACATCATTCAAGGACTCCATTGGGTTTTCCCGGACGATCCGTACCGTATTTTGCCAATTGAAATCTTCATGCGAGATTTTTTTACACCAAGTCTTTTGCAGCTTACCTTATCAAATCAAGATCTGCCAGAAATAATCTCTCTTGAAAATCTTAACAGGGTTCAGCCAATTGTAGAAATCCTGTCGGTCGAGGAAGGCGAAAGCCCAGATATTGTTGATGTAGTAGTTCAAGTGTCCCAAAATCAAGGTCAATATAAATATGGAGATGAAATAGTCACAAAAACGACGGAAGCTTATGATCTTCGACTCTTTCGAAATGGCCAACTGGTAAATCAGTACCCAGAAATTAATCATTCCGTGTCAATTGGTGCGGGAGCAAATTCTAATGACAAATTCTCAGGATGGCGTGAATCGACCAGAATAGATCAAGAAACCATAGCATTTCAAGTTAGACTTCCCCATCGTGAAACTACAGAAACTTTCAGCTTTTCTGCCTACGCATTCAATGAGGATCGGGTAAAAAGCAAGACTGATTTCATAAGTTATGAAGCAGGACCTTCGTCAGTTTCACGTGTTCCAAAGGCATATGTAATCGTTGTTGGCGTTGGTAACAAACAATCATCAAGATTAAATGAGGCCTTTAGACCACTATTTTTTGCTGGAGACAGCGCAGAGAGGATGGGCACTCTGTTGCCTTCCATACTGATTAATTCTGGAGAATTTGAATCAGAGGACATTGTTACCATTCCCCTAATATCGAATCTTCTAAATGAGGATAGTGAGGCTATCAAACCGACCAAAAACAATATTAAAACTGTATTTTCTTTACTTGCGGGTAAACAGGTTGATTCTTCTTTGCTGGCAGACTTTCCTAGCGACCTAATATCTAGGATAGCGGAAGTTGAACCAACAGACTCAATATTTATTTTCTTCTCAAGTCATGGCTATACTGACCCTGAATCGAATTTTTATTTGATTCCTTTTGATTCGGGAATACTATCACTTAACACAAATATTCCCTTCGATCAGCAAATTACATCTGAGTATTTGTCGCAGTCAATCTCTAGCCTTGATTTAGCTAATTGGTTACAACCAATTGATGCTGGCAACGCAGTACTGATAATTGATGCTTGCCGATCAGAATCCTTTAAAGGGCAAGAGTTCAAACCCGGTCCTATGGGAGATTCCAGCCTAGGGCAATTAGCTTATGACAAAGGGATGCTTGTATTAGCAGCAACACAAGGAGAAAATGATGCAATTGGATTAGGTATATACCAACTAAGCCTTCTAACGACAGCATTGGTTGAAGGTGCCTCGGAGCAAAATCTTGGACTCTTTAGTGGAGAATTAGCTATGAGTAATTGGTTTCGGGATGCATTAACCCGTGTGCCTGATTTATTTAAAGAATCAGTTCCTGAGGACGAGCAAAGAACAACCCAACAACCAGTTCTGTTTGATTTTACGCAACGAATCTCGAACGTAACTTTAACAAATAGATAAATTACACTTTTTACAGCTTACCGATAAAAAGAGAAGGATAATCCATGAGTCCAAAATTCATTCTAGGAACTATTTTCATATTTGCCGCAGCCTTATTTTTAATTTCATGTGAAGCAGATTCAAGCGATGTTTCTCAACTTAACACAAATCAAAACAATGATTCTTCAGATGCAGTAGAAGAATCAGCAGAAATTGAACCAACTGAACATTCTAGCAATGATTCTAATGATGATTCTGACCCTGAAGGACCTGTAAATCTAATTAATTTCGATCTTTCGTATGAATTAATAGATTTAAATACAGAAAGTACCCAGATCCTTGATGCAGAACAAGTTCAAGTTCAAATTAGAGAGCTTCAAGTCGAAGAAGAAATTGATATTAGTTCTTTGTTGCTAAATGATGGCATTTTTCCAGATGCAGAAGCTTTCGGAGCATTGTATCGATTAAATCCTGAATTAGATATTAACAATCTTGAAGCAGGGGCTACTCTGCTAACACCTGTAGTTACAGGAAATGACGATCTGCTTGAAAACATAGAAAATGGAAATCGTTTATTGATCACACTCGATTCTAATTTGAAAGAGGAAATTGAAATTATCAGTGGTCAACTTGACGAGCTACTAAGTGAATTTACTACTCTTCCCTCTAATTCATTTCCTAGTAATGAGGATGAAGCAAAAACAAAAATGGAGGTAGAGCAAATCGTCAGCTGGCTCAAAGTAGTCAGAGCTGAGATAAGGCTAAAATCACGCACCCTTAATCCTGATATGTTAAACCAAATTCATGGGGAGGCATTATTGCTCGAGGCTATTATGAGAGATTCTACTCAGGGTGCAATCCAACTTACGCGTGAAGAAATAGATACGATTAGCGAAATTCATCAGAATATGCAGGCTCGAATGGTTACATTTAACGAAGCCATGGGGCCTGGAGCGATTCCTCCAAAGTCAAGGGAAGTGTTGACCAGAGTAAAGATATTGGATTCAGCAACTGGGGAAGAAATTGAACGGCTGAGAGTCTATTTTGTATCTGCAGCTCTATTTCGAAAGAAAGAACTTTACGCTCAATCATTTAGAAAATTGACTTCTCCAATAGAGCAATACTTGCCAGAAGCAAACTACAGAGTATGGGCGATGACACCCAGCTCAAGTTTCAATGATGAAGACATTGTTACTGATGTTGTATATGTAAAGATCCGTAAACAGCTTGATGACGAGCCGCTCATTATTGAATTACAGTTGCTCAAATGACAAACCGCCCATTAGTATTTGTTATCAACTTGGTAATTGTAGTGTTTGCTACATTTGGGCATTACTTTCTAAATATTGCCCCTCCGGAGGAATCGGGCAAATTAATTATTCAATTATGCTCATTTCTCGCGTTTTGTTTTCTGTTTTTTCTTATTAGCGCAAGAAATGACTTTCTAAAAACACTGGATAGAAAACTCTGGATAATAAGTTCATTAATATTCACATCTTTGACAATCTTGAGTGGTGCTTGGTACACCGTCAATTTCTCTAACCTCACAATTGGCCTCCCACCTGAAAACCCGGAAGTATTCTTAGTCCGTGGTACAGAATGGACAGAAGATGCTATTGCTTGGCTTGAAGAAGTCCCAAATGCTTCCCCCGCAGAAGTTTCACTCGATTTCGGACCTTCTCAAACTGGTAGAGATCGAACTTGGACCGAAGAATCTGTTACAAATGCAAAATTTCTTCTAACTACAAGTTTCATTCTAATGGTATTGTCTTTTGCTGGATCAGTATTTTGTATTTGTGAAGGCTTACTTTTTCAGACCTCAACTCTTGCCAATCTACTTTTGAAGAATACAGATTCATCATTAACCCATACTCCTGATTTTGTCGAAGATTATAAAATTACTAACAAGCCAACCCTTGAAAAAACGTATGTTAAAAACCAATCTGCTCAATTATTCAACCAAAAATTGCATCACGTTCTTATAGATCGATTTAACATCGAAGAACTTAGAACTCTCTGTTTGTATCTAGATATTGATTACGAAAATTTAAGTGGAGAGGGAAAATCGGCAATGGCTAGGGAGTTGATTACTTACGTAGAAAGAAATGGTAAGGTTGATCTACTGATAAATGAAATCCGAAATCAAAGGGGCAACATCATTTGAGTTAGCATGATTTCGAAAAAAGTTGTTGATACTTGGAAAATAAGTGTGATTTTTATCGGTTACCCTAAAGGCTCTAATCATAAATATTTGGATTGTGTTGATGGTTTTAGTCATCCCTCGAGCACTCGGCTGGGGCATTCTATTGGATTGTTGCAGCCCCCCCATGACCTAAACACAATAACCCTGACTTCAATTCATTGCCGACCCTAACAGCGCTTCCAACCAACGCTTCGCGCGGCTGAAGTGGACGTTAGCCCCTTTGAAATCAAGAACTTTGCTGCTCTGTCGCTGCAACACCAATTTCCTTGAAAGAAAAAACGGCCGTTTCCCCACCTACCTCAACCAAAGGAACCAATTATGTCTTTAAACCACTCTCATCTCCTCCAAGCCATCGACGAAACCTACTGTTTAGATTTCCTCTCCAAACTGGTGCAGCTCAAAAGCTATAGCAATACGCCAGGTGAAACAGAGATTGCTCGCTTTTTGGCTGAGCAAATGACAAATTTAGGCTTAACGGCCGATCTGCAACTGGTGGAAAACGGCCGTTACAACGCCATCGGCACTTGGCACGGCCAAGGAGGTGGCCACAGCCTCCTCTTTAACGGCCACGTCGACACCAATCCCGTCACCGAGGGCTGGACAGTTGATCCGTGGGCCGGGCTGGTCGATGAAAAGTTCATCTATGGCATTGGCGTTTCCAATATGAAGTCGGGCGACGCCGCCTACTTCTGCGCCGTCAAAACCCTCATCGAGCAAGGGGTCCAGCTAAAAGGGGATGTCATTCTCAGCTTTGTCGTTGGTGAGCTACAAGGGGGCGTTGGCTCCATCAAGGCAATTGAGAACGGGTTACGTGCTGACTACTTTGTCAATTCTGAACCGACCGATTTACAGGCGCTCACGCTCCATGCGGGTGCCTTCAATTTTGTCATCGAGCTTACAGGCAAAACGCGCCATGTCTCCAAACGGGAAGAAGCGGTTGATGCCATCGCTGCCGCCTGCGCCCTCGTACCGCGCATCAACGCCATGACATTTAGCGGTGCGGCCAGTGCCGAACATGAAGCCGTTAATCGCGCCAATATCGGCGTCATGCGCGGCTCGCTTTCGCCTGAGTTCCACGATTGGCGGCCACCGCAAATTGCTGACTTTGTGCGGCTTGTCGGCACGGGTCGCTATGCGCCCAGCCAAAGTGAAGAGACAGTTTTGGCCGATCTCCGACAGATGCTCGACGCGTTAGAAGCGGAATATCCTGGCCTCAAGAGCCGCGTCTTTAAAGAACAAGAAATGGATGGCTTGCCTACGATGCTGCCGTTTGAGGTTT
>JANQSK010001045.1 GCA_028284105.1 Anaerolineae bacterium | reverse complement strand
TGCAAAATGGGAAACGCTTGTCCGCGATTTTCAAGCGAGTGCAAACGGCAGTTTTATCATTCCAGGCATCGGCACCAACTACTGTACCTTTGATGAAATCGTTGCCCGAATCGATCTGGCACGTGAAATTGGAACGGGTGGGCACGCGTTATTTGCCTACTTTGGGCTAGAGGACAACGGGTATTTTGACGATTTAGCAAATGGACCGTATCAAGAAACGGCCGTTGTGCCATCCATCGAAAACCTACCCTAAACAACATATTATTGGCGTAAACCTCACCCATTACAACTGACTCATTTAACGGCTTTGGGATATTTGCTATGCTCTAATTAATAACTAGGTGGAGCATCGTTACCCAAATGAAAAAAAATATATTGAACCAATCTTATGGATTGGTATTACGTTTGATCGAAGTTCAAGATTTCGAGCCCGAACAAACACATCGGGCGTTGTTACTCAACTTTTTATTACTATGCTTTTGGTGTTTAACTACCATAGCGTTTATCTTCGGAATTTCGGGATGGCTCAGAGGAGATGAAACAAGTTTTGAGGTGCTTACTCCAGCCATCATCTTATTCTTTTGCTTAGCAGGAGCATATTCCCTCAACAAGCAAAAGAAAACGAAAACTGCGGCGTGGATGTTTTTGCTCATCTTCTTATTCATTTGCTATATGTCGGCGCCAGTTTATGAGAATATTTGGGGAAGAAATATGATTGTTCTAGCTATCCCCATTTTGATGGCAAGCGTGATTTTATCTCCCCTATCTAGTTTCATTATGGTTTTCATCATATCGCTTCTTTATTTGCATGCAAATATCACAACGGATATTCCATTCAACTTCGTAGGCATATTGGCTTATTCAGCGCTGGCTGTCATTTCATGGCTAGCCTCAATCACAATCGATCGAACCCTTTATGACCTGCGGCATGCCAAAGAAAAAGCTGAAATAGCCACCCAAGTTAAATCTGATTTTCTTGCCAATATGAGCCATGAGATTCGTACCCCCCTCAATGGCATTATTGGCATGGTGGAACTCCTTTTAAAAACCAAGCTCACTGATGAGCAAAATGACTTTGTTAGTATTATCAGCAATAGTGGACAAACTCTTCTCACTTTAATCAATCAAATTCTCGACTTCTCTAAAATCGAATCAGGTCACTTAGAATTAGAAGAAATCAAATTTGATCTTCGTCAGCAAATTAACTTTGTGTTTGAGATGTTAGCCAGCAAAGCTTCTGAGAAGTCAGTCGTTTTGTCTTCTAATATTCCTGAAGAAATCCCGTCCCACTTTATAGGAGACCCAACTCGTTTAACCCAAATTTTTATGAATTTGGTAGGCAACGCAGTCAAATTTACGGAGCAAGGCGAGGTCACGATTTCAATCGAGCAGTTTGAAACGCTACAAGGAAAAGCCCATCTGCATTTTTCAGTCAAGGATACAGGTATTGGGATTCCCAAAGCTCGCATTGCTCAGCTTTTTAATCCATTTACACAAGCAGACTCTTCAACAACGCGTCGATTTGGGGGAACAGGTCTGGGTCTGTCAATAAGCCAACAAATTATTAGAGCGATGGGTGGGGATATCCAAGTTGAAAGCAAGTTAAATGAAGGGACGGCTTTTTACTTTTCAATTGCCGTACAAACATGTGCCCCCCATCAAACAAATCCAATCCCCAGCACTTCAGATTCTATTGAATCAATCGGGCCTGATACAGAAGATGAACGGCCGGCGGATCATATTTCAAAGCTAACGATTCTTTTGGCAGACGATAACAAAATTAATCAAAAGGTCGGACTCCGTATGTTGGAACGCCTAGGAGGCACGGCCGATTTAGTGAACAATGGGCTTGAAGCATTTACGGCCGTTACTGAAAAAACATATGATGTCGTCTTAATGGATATTCAAATGCCAGAAATGGATGGGGTTCAAGCAACACAAAAAATTATCGCCCAATATGGAGACAATCGACCTCGCATTATTGCAATGACCGCCAATGCAATCAAAGGGGATCGAGAATACTTTCTTTCACAGGGGCTTGATGACTATATCAGCAAGCCCATATCAATCGACACCCTCAAAGAGGCTTTGTATAAATGTCATCCTGTACCAATGCTTGAATAAGCCACAATTGGCGAAAATGGGTTGTGATCCATAAAATAAGTTCATGACCCCAGATACCTTTGTTCAAGAATTTGAATCCTTCCAAGGGCAGCTTAAATCCTTCCTTTTGCGCATGACGGTGAGTACCCAAGATTGCGAAGACATCCTCCAAGAAACCTACATCAAAGCCCATAAAAATATAAACACGTTTCGTGGTGACTCGACCCTCAAAACGTGGGTCTTTGTCATTGCATCAAATTTAGCGAGAGATCTATTGCGTGCCCAAAAGCGCTGGCCCGAAAATGTGACCGATATTTGTAAAGATGCAGCTTTAGGAAATCAAGAATTTTTTCAGGAAGCGATGCAGATTCGAATGACTTCTCCTCAGGGTCATTTTGAAATTAAAGAACACGTCGCCTTCTGCTACGCTTGTGTATCAAAATCGCTCCCCCTTGAACAACAGATTGCCATCTATTTAAAGGAAGTGTACAGATTTAAGGTCAAAGAGATTAGCATTATCATGTCCCAAACGGATGATATGGTTAAATATTATTTACGAACAGGGCGAAGCAAAATGATTGAGCTCTTTGACCATCGCTGCTCGTTAATCAATAAGCAGGGAATCTGCCACCAGTGCACCGAGCTCAACGGTATTTTTAACCCCAAGCAGGATGCTCAAGAAGAAAAAATGAAGCTCCAAATGGTGCGTGATGCTGAAAATAAGGACAAGGAAGCGCTTTTTGATTTGCGGATGAAAATTTTGGAAGAGCTAGATCCGTTTGAATCAGGCGCAGCGCAGCTTCAACTTCACCATTTAGAACATAATCGTCAGGTTATGCAGTCCTATCTTGAAGATTGATCCTTCACTATCCTATCATTTTTTCACGGTCGTTCGTCTAAGGTATGTACTGTCAAATTGAAAATAGGAGAAAAAATGAATTCAGGAAAAGCAAGTACAACAAAAACAACATTTAGCCGGGAAACGGCCGTTAAAATCGACATCGAAGCGACACCAGCCACCATTTGGAAATTACTCACTGATGCTGGTGATATGGCTCGTTGGAACTCAAC
Organism: Anaerolineae bacterium; assembly: GCA_028284105.1. Taxonomy (GTDB): domain Bacteria; phylum Chloroflexota; class Anaerolineae; order Promineifilales; family Promineifilaceae; genus QQUD01. The sequence goes on along the minus strand of JANQSK010001045.1, from coordinate 4,276 downwards.
CATTGTCTCGATTGAAGGCAATATTCAAGAAGGAGAGACCATCAAGCTCGTTTCGACCCTTGATGAAAGTCGTACCTTTTCTCTCAAGGTCAAAGAATTTCAACCCAATAGCCGCCTAGCTTGGGGTGACTTTCAGGGAACACGCGTTTATGAATTAACGCCCAATGGCAACACCACTACCTTTTCAATGCATGAAAAGATTGGGGGCATCTTGTTTCCATTGTTCAGCCGTATGATTCCACCATTTGACGAATCCTTTGAGCAATTTGCAGCAGATTTAAAGAAAGAAGCAGAACTTATTCAGCACGGTTAAACTTAAATAGAGTAAAAGCAGCAGCTAATGGCGTTTGATGCACCATTAGCTGCTGCTTTTTTGATTATAATGGAAGCATGCCCGACCGTTTAGTAATCAAAAAAGGGAAATTTAAAGATATCCCACCTCTCAAAGAAATTGAATTGGCAGGGAACCAGCTCTTCCCGCCGGGACGACTTCCTGATCCGCTTGATACGCTACCTGAAAGTTTTTTTCGTGCGCGGGCTTCGTTTGGGCTGCTGCTCGTCGCCAAGCTAGGTGAACAAATTGTTGGCTTTGCCGTTTGTGATGAGCAAGATCAAGACCTATTTTTAGAAGAAATATCAGTCCATCCCGATTTCGGTCGTCGTGGAATTGGCAGAACCTTATTGAACCACGTAATCCAGTTAGCCCAAGAGAAGATAAAGTCGCGCGTCACGCTCACCACCTTCAGCGATATTCGATGGAATGCCCCTTTTTATGAATCATTTGGTTTTCGGCAATTTGAGGAAGACGAAATACCTGAATATATTGCCCTTCATTTGAGAAGTGAGGCATCTGACGGCATGATGAACCGAATCAGCATGGTATACGAAATACCAAATGCGTAAACATTTTTCCAATTTCAAGGACATAATTTTTATTATTTTTGCTTTACAGCTAGTTCTCCTTAGTTGTTCAACTGAACCTCCCGTAGAACAAGCACGAATTGCCACGCCCACACAGCCTATCACAGCTACAGTTACGCCAATACCAACCCTTGCCCCATCCCCTACAAACACAACTTCAACACCAACACCAACCCTATTGCCAACTGCTACCCCATACTATGAAGAGGCGTGTACAGAGTTAGGCTGCACATCTGGCCTGCAATTCAGTATTGGAAGTGAGAACACCCAATTCGATGAGTTGATCATTGAAGTACGCGAACCAAATGGTCCTTCGGTAATTTTCCACTGCTTTGATTATGATTTGAAACTGAGATCCCCCCTTGTTTCTGGTATGTATTCCTTATCCGACGAACAGATTATGTCAACTCAAGAAGTGTCTCCTATATTGAATATATGTGGTGATCAATCCACAGGTCAGATTAGTGTCAGGACAGATATCAATGGAAATTTAGAATCACTGAGCGCATTCTGCACTGAGCCGCCTGCGGCAAACATGATTGACGAGGGGATTTGTTATTTAGATGATCGAGGAAAATCGACCACCCTTCTCCTATTCCCAGAACCGACTGATTCTGATCCTACTTACATGCCGGAGATTTTAGAGTTCAACTTTACCTACGGGGAACAAACGCACACCGCTCAGGCCAAGCCAGAATACACAACAACGTACCCTAATGGTGAGGAGTGTGAACCAAAATGCACGGAAGGATTTCTCTATATTGAGCTACCTTAATAATAAGGCCTCTTAAATTGTCATTCATCATAAGAATCGCCTTCTATTACTTCACATACTCATTTTCTTTTGATGCAAATAAGTCTAGCCAGCCACAAGAATCACAGCGATAGCCTTCGATATGAAATTTTCGTTTACCTCTAACCGAAAGCCCCCTATTCATGCCAAGAAATTTATTGGGTTGATATGTTCCAATCACCCAAGTTCCCGGAATCACTGCGTTTTTCATAAGATCAACCATATAGCCAGGCGACATTTGCCCATCACATCGTAAACATTTCATTTCTTTACCCTTTCATCACCATATCTGGTAAATTTCAATCAATCAAAACTTATAAAAGAAGTTATTATGTCCCTAGATAAATCAACGTCTGAAGAAGAAAAAATTCGAAACCTCAAACTAGACGGCCGTTCCGCCCTTCGTTGGGCCGCGGATGGGAAAGTCGAAGCATGGGTACACAAGTTTCTCTGTTCTGGGCTAGGTGGGGAAACCAACCAACCCTTCTCAGACTCATTAAAACGAGAACAGCGCTGGTGGAATGGGCCTCTTGAAGTCAAATTAGAGGAACTTTTACCGGCCGTTGGCACAAGCCCTGATTCGGAATATGTTGTCACCGAAGATTATTGGGTAGCACGAACAACGCAGATGGCACCCACATTCACAGAGCCATTGGCACTTCCACCACTCATTATCGAATATCGAGAAGGGGGTTTAAGTGTGCGTGATGGCAATACACGACTTGAAACAATGAAACGGCTTGGATGGCCCACCTGTTGGATTATCATCTGGTACAACAGTGAGCACGATTATTTAACGCATACAAAAGCATTAGAAAGTTCATCTAAATCTAATTGAGCAACTCTCATGAAAGAAGAAAATCACCGCTGGCAAGATTACTATGAGAAAATTAAAAATCGCAAGCATTCCCCCCGCACAGAGTTTGCTGCGACTCTAAATGCGTCGGGCAACATGGTTGCCATTGATTGTGGGTGTGGTGTGGGTGCTGACATTCAATATCTCAGCGAGCTTGGGTATCAGGTACACGGCTTTGACAGCAGCAAAGAGTCTGTCAGCATTTGCAATGAACGATTTACATCAAAGCCAGCCGTATCCATTTCTCATCACAGCTTTGAGACGTTTGAATATCCATCTTGTGGATTGGTTATTGCCAATTTAAGCTTATTTTTTGCAAATCCAGACCGATTTTCTCAAACTTGGAAAAACATTTCAGATTGTATCAAAGAAGGTGGCGTGTTTTCTGGTGATTTTATGGGACCCGAGGATAGTTGGGTCTCTGGCTCACGTCATCAAATCAATGCATTGACAAGGCAGCAAGTTGAAGCGCTTTTTGAACAGTTTGAAATTATTCGTTTTGAAGAGCACAACGAAGAGGGAATGACCGCATTAGGAAAATCAAAAAATTGGCATACCTTTTCTGTTGTCGCCGTGAAACGAGTGGACTAGGTGGGACGATTTTAGTATTTGATAAAACAATCCCCAATACATCTTGTTTTCATTACATAATTTTTTGATAGATTGCCTATTACAATTTAATGGGTCCCCTTTTGTCACTTCACGGTTGTGCTTGTCACTAAAATAGTTCATACTGCATACATATGTCGCAATTTGAAAATAATGAAAACAATTTCACTTTTGCTTTAAATGAACGACGTGCTCAACTCGACATCCAATTCAATCCAGACAGTGATCCCTCCGACCTCTATACAGGCTCCGCCCAAATTAAAGTTTACCCAGACACCATTTACTACCATTGGACTATTTTTCACTCTTTCACAATTCATGAAGGGTCACTATCCGTTAAGGATATTCCAGAAAATGATGACGTTTGGGGGTATATCCAATTTCTTATCATCGAACAAATCAACAATTATCAAGTTCAGGAAAAAGCCCAATATCTCGTCACAAAATGGGTTTGGGAAGCCACCACTTTAGACATTAAGCCAGTAGAAAATGTCATTAAATTATTAGAGAATGTAAAGTGGCGCCCCGGAATGTTTTTAAAAGAACCCTCTGAGATTACGTCTTTTTTAATCGGAGTCAGGTTGGCATATTCAACATTAGGATTCCACCAAGACGAGGCTGTCATCACCGAGGCACGCTATGATTTAGGCATCAATCCATCAGACAGTGACGCGCAGGAAGTAACGGCCGTTTCTTGGAAAGATGTAGATACCTTTCTCACATTAGAAATCACGGCTTGGAAAAAAACATACGATCTATAAAATCGGGACTTTAAAAATAATGATTGTCAAAAGAGATAAATAAATATGAAAGCACCCAAAGTCCATTTTAAAGTCCCCTATATTGCATGGCCAACGATTGTTATGTTTACGGCCGTTCTCCTCATCTGGGTCGCCACATTTATCCTTGTGGGTCAAGGCATCATGGGAATCGGTTGGGGGATTTTGATTAACTTTGTGGCAGCGTTTGTCTCATTTACCCCACTGCACGATGCCTCTCATCGCACCGTTGCTCGACCAAAATGGATCAACGAGGTTGTAGGGCGAATTTGTAGCTATATTCTTTTGTCCCCCTTCACCGCCTTTCGCTATGTTCAT
>JANQSK010001021.1 GCA_028284105.1 Anaerolineae bacterium | reverse complement strand
CTATGGCAGTTTGTGGTTGCTCTTTGGTTTAGTAGTAGTTGTTGTCATTTTGATGCGTACTGGATGGCGTCTTTCTCGTTGGGAAGGCGGTCTATTAGTGGCAGTCAACCTTGTTCGCTGGGTTGCTGACTTCACAGGTTAAAGGTTCATAATGAGTATTGCATTTCCCACCCAATCCGTAAAAACTGAGTTTGAACAAAATGTATTACAAGGCTGGCATGAAGCACATGGCTTAAATGCTGGCAATGTCACCTCCTCTTGGGGAGAAGATCGCGTCATTGTGATGATTGAAGATGCGCTTTTTAAAGGGGAACATCTTCTGACTCAAAGTGAAACAGGTAATGCTGTCTTAAAAAAATATGTCGAAGAACTTCTTGGGTACATTGCCAACGAACAAGCTGAAACGCTGTCGAAATTGCTACAGCGCGAGATCGTTTCAACAAGCTTTAGCGTAAACACGCCAGAGCGTTGGGTCATGTTTATTTTCCGTTTGGGGGAATCTGATGGATTTAGATGATATTGTCAAAGTGCTTCTGCCCAAGTCGAAGCGTAAAAAGCTCAAAAAACAGCTTAAAAAGATGGATTTGGGGGATATGCTCAAGCACCTGTTCAAAAGTCTATTCAGGAGTAATAAGCAATCTCGTTCAAAATCAATGTCTAAGTCCAACAAATACGCAACGCCTTCCGTTGAGCGTCATATTCAAGCTGCCCCGCGCCAAAGCAGTTTCTTGAGTCGCCAAAAAGATCCAATCCAAGAAGCGATTCGACAGGCTCGAAACTATGATAAAAAGATCTCCGCTCTTGCGCGCAAAGCACCGCGAAATTCAATAGAAAAGATGCGGCTAACCACCATTAGCCAAAATGTGAAAGAGTGGGTGCAAACGATTGAGCAAATTGCGCAACGCCTACAAAATCAAAGTAAAGACCCGCTGCTTGCCAAAGAGCAGGCGCAAGTGCCCCAAGCTATCAAGCGATTAGAAAATCAACTTCAAAACACAACAGACGAAAAGGTCCGCACTAAGCTCAACTTGACCTTAGAAAATCGCCGTAAACAACTGGCTCAACTTGAGCAATCAACCACCAATCGACAGTTAAGCGAACTTAAAATTGAAAATACCTTAGCCCAGCTGGGGATCATCTACTCTCAAATTGTAAGTGAGCCATTTATTGCCCAGCAGGGCAACTATGATCGTCTCTCTGCTGAAATTCATGATGAGGTGCTTGCTTTGGAAGATTATTTATCTTCACTTGATGAGCTTCAAAAGGGTGAGATGGCATGGACCTAATTTGGTTTATTGCCGCCTTTGTGGCTGGCATGGCGGCAAAAGCGGTCAAGTTCCCCACGCTGGTTGGGTATTTATTGGCTGGCTTAGTGCTGTCACTTTTGGGCGTTGAGAGTAATGACCTCATTGAAGGGGTTGGCGATCTAGGTGTGGTGCTTCTCCTTTTTACAGTGGGGCTACATATTAGCTTCCGCAGTTTGGTTCAGCCCCAGGTTGTGGGGGTAGGCTCTATACACTTGTTGATTAGCACGGCCGTTTTTTGGGGCGTCCTGCAGCTCTTTCAGCTCCCCGCCTTTGCCGCCGTCATTTTAGCGGTAGGCTTAGGATTTTCCAGCACCGTTTTAACCGCTAAATCTCTCGATGCCCGAGATGAATTAGACACCTACCACGGCCGTTTATCAATCGGTATCTTGATTTTGCAGGATGTGGTGGCCGTGCTGCTGCTGGCTGTCACAGGGGGAGGTGCGCCTTCGTGGTGGGCGCTAGGCGTGTTTGCGCTACCTCTTTTACGGCCGTTTCTCATTCGCACCCTCTACTGGGCTGGGCGTGATGAGTTACTGCTGATTTATGGCTTGCTATTGGCCCTCGGGGCTGGCTGGCTCTTTGACCAGGTTGGTTTAGATGCCAAACTCGGTGCCTTGCTCATTGGTATGGTTTTAGCGGGTGACCCTCGTTCTGATGAACTTTATGACAAGTTATGGGCGATTAAAGAGATTTTCCTCGTGGGCTTCTTTTTGCAGGTGGGACTGGGGGGAATCCCTGACGGACGCAGCTGGATGATGATTGGCGCCTTTCTTTTGCTTTTACCCCTCAAAGGCGTTCTCTTCTTTGTGCTCATGCTCCGCTTCAAGCTGAGAGCACGCACCTCATTTTTAAGCGCTATCTCGTTAACAGCTTATAGCGAGTTTGCCCTAATTGTTGCGGCTGGAGCAGCAGCCTCAGGTCTTATTGACAGCGCCTTTGTGGTGATGATTGGGCTATTGGTGGCAATTTCGTACGCGCTCAACGCCCCCGTGAGCCGCTTTGTGAATGTGCTGTGGCGTCGATTTGAATCGTATTTGATTCAGTTTGAGCAAGAGGTCAATCACCCAGACCACGAACCGCGCAGTACGGGTGTGGCCAACTATATTGTGTTGGGAATGGGCCAAGCCGGTACGGCCGCTTATGATTATTTGATTGAACAAGGGAAACGGCCGTTGGGGCTCGATTCAGATCCGGTGCAAATTCAATACCATCTACAAAACGACCGCCGCGTCGTCTATGGGGATGCCAAAGACCCTGAACTGTGGACCGGTCTTGATCTGTCTCGCGTTGAAGGAGTGTTGATGACGTTGAGCAATCTTTCGGCAGAGGTCAGCGCAACACAGAATTTACGGGCTGAAGGATTTGACCAATTCGTGGCAGCCCTGTCGCGATACGGTGAAAATGAAGCGGCGCTCAAAGAAGCAGGCGTTTCGATTTCCTTTCTACCGATTGAACAAGCCGGGCGCGAACTGGCCCAAGCCAGTCTAGGTCAAACAACAGCACCTCAATGGCATTCCCATGCTATCACCTGACAATATTATTGTTCTTGTCATTTTAGGGGTGGCCGTTGTCCTCTTTGTTTCTGAAAGGTTAAGAGCTGATATTGTGGCCCTGTTGGTGTTGCTCAGTCTGAACATCACAGGGCTTGTCACGATTGAAGAAGCGTTTCAAGGATTTGCAAATCCTGCTGTGGTGACTGTTTGGGCTGTGTTTATCATTAGTGGCGCAATTCAGCGAAGTGGCTTAGCGGATATTATTGCCCGTCAACTTCTTAAATGGGCGGGGGACAGCGAAACACGCCTTCTCACATTTTTGATGCTTGGAGCAGGTGTGATGTCGGCCTTTATGAACAACATTGGGGCTGTTGCCATTCTCATGCCAGCCGTTATCAGCATTGGCCACAAATTAAAAATTAGCTCAAGTAAGCTCCTCATGCCGCTCGCCTTTTCTGCCCTGCTTGGTGGAAACCTCACCTTAATCGGCACCCCACCCAACATTCTCGCGGCCAGCATTATGCAAGGATATGGTATCGAACCCTTTGGCTTTTTTGACTTTGCACCAACGGGCATTTTGGTTCTTGGAGCTGGTGTCATCTACATGTTGCTTATTGGCCGACGGTTAATTCCCGACCGCATACCGCCTGGAGGGCTTTCACAAGGGTATCATGTCAAGGACTTCATTGCCGAGGTGCAAATCAGAGCTTCATCATCACTTGTTGGCAAACAGATTAAAGAGACTGGATTAGGGCAAGAATATGATTTAAACGTGCTTTATGTGCGTCAAAACTCAGACGAACTCATCAGCCCAAGAGAAGAATATGCGCTAAAAGAAAATGATATTTTGCTAATCGAAGGCAGTCCTGAAAATATGGTCAATGCCAAAGAAGCGTATCAGCTGACTTCCGTGACTGACCATTCTGACTTAATGTCTCATTCTGACAACGAAGAGTTCCATTTGGCCGAAATAACCATGTCCCCTAACTCAATTCTGCAGGATCAGACGCTCCGTGAAATCAATTTCCGTGAACGGTATGGCCTCTCAGTTTTGGCAGTACGGCATAACGGGGTTGATCGCGTAGAAAATATCGGCGTGCTACCTCTTAGCTTTGGCGATTCACTTCTAGTTCAGGGGCCAGTCGAAACATTTGATAATCTCCAAAATGATAATAATTTGCTGGTCTTAGAACGGCCGTTAATTGAAAAACGACGCACAAAAAAAATTCCCCTTGCCTCAGTTGTGCTACTGGCTGTCATTGTCACCGCTGCCCTTGGCCTTTTGCATGTTTCTGCCGTCATGTTGGCAGGTGCTTTGTTAATGGTGATTGGGGGCGTCCTCAAAATGGACGAAGCGTATCGGGCTATTGATTGGAAGGCGGTTTTTCTAATCGCGGGGATGCTTCCACTGGGTACGGCGATGGAATCAACGGGTACTGCCCAGCTCATTGCCGATCAACTCGTTGGGCTGACAGGCGGCATGGGGCCGATTGCCGTGCTGTGTGCCATTTTTATCTTGACCGCATTGCTCACAGAAGTTATCTCCAACGCCGCCTCGGCTGTACTGCTTGTCCCTATTGCTATTGACGTTTCCTTGAATCTTAACCTTAACCCCCAACCTTTTGTAATGGCAACCGTCATTGCCGCCTCTACGTCATTTCTTATGCCAATTGGGCATCAAGTCAATATTATTATTTTTGGGGCCGGTGGGTATCGATTTTTTGACTACGCTCGAGTTGGCGTTTGGTTGAATTTGATTTTGTTGGTGATAACGGCCGTGTTTGTGCCCCTCATTTGGTCGTTTTAGGAGAGCTCATCAAAATGAGCTGGGTTGAAAACGGCCGTATTTTCACCAATTTCAACAGTTTGCTATACAATATTTATCCAATTTCCAATGCTTTAAAGAGAAGAGATTAAGTTTAGGGATGAGTCAACACGAAGTCAGTGGAAATATGCATATGCACACCCCGTACTCCGACGGTGAGGGGTGGCACGACGAAATTGCCAATGCAGCGATTGCGGCTGGGCTCGATTTTGTGGTGGTGACCGATCACAACATTTGGATTGATGGGGTTGAGGGGTATTACGAAAATGAAAACGGCCGTGTTCTCCTTTTAACCGGTGAAGAAGTCCACAATGCGCGGCGAGAACCCCAAGCGAGCCACTTTTTAGCCTATGGGGCAGAAAAAGAGCTCTCCAGTTTTGCCCATAATCCCCAACAGCTTATTGACGAAACGATTGGCGCGGGCGGGTATGGCTTTTTAGCTCATCCCCACGAACCTGGCTTGCCTGACCTCGGCATCGAAGATTTAGGCTGGCACGATTGGGAAATTGAAGGGTACACGGGGCTTGAAATTTGGAACTACATGTCCAGCTTCCTCGAAAAGATGTCAGCTGAAATTGATAAGCTCCCTTTTAAACCAGTTTGGCTCCAAAGGCTCGTGGCCCTTCGGTCGGTGCTTAATCCCGAGCGCATTATGAACGGGGCCAATCAAAAAACGCTGGCGTTTTGGGATGAGCTACTATCTCAAGGTAAGCAAATCGTAGCCGTGGGCAACAGTGATGCTCATGCCACACCGATGAGCTTAGGGCCGATTAAGCGGATTGTTTTTCCGTATGAATATTTGTTTACGGCCGTTAATACCCACCTCGTCCTGCCTGAACCGCTTTCAGGTGATGTCAGTCACGACAAACAGCTTATTTATCGCGCCATCGGCAAAGGGAATAGCTGGATCGCATATGACATTCCCGCCAAAACGGAGGGTTTTAAGTTCAAAGGGCAAAGCAAAACGAAGGGCAGTATGGGAGACCGCATTCGCTACCAAGACGGAGCCACGCTCCAAGCGACAGCACCTAAACCCTCTACAATGAAGCTAATTCGGCACGGAGAAATTGTGGCAACGGCCGTTAATGAGACACACCTGACCTACCACGCCACCGAACCGGGCGCGTATCGGATAGAGTGTTCAATTGCCTATTTAGGCCAGAATCGGGGCTGGATTTATAGTAATCCGATCTTTTTAATTTAAGACGGGAGGGATGGCAGAGGTGCACGGAGAAAAAACGGAAATCTCTGTGTTTCTCATGGAAACTCTGCGAAACTCTGTGTTCCAGAATAAGTATCACGATCTATAAGTTGATTAAATCGCGCACCTTTTAAGAGTTGTCTGTGTTCTCCCCTAAAGAATGATTATGAATTTTATTCGCGGCATCACACGCATCACTTTTTGCATTCTCACCATTATCGTGGTGGGTATTTTGATCTTCATCGCCTCCTTCATTCCAATTAAAGTGGGGCGGTATCAGCTCGCTTTTTGGATATTGATTCAAGCGGTTGATCTGCTTGTGTTTGGCACAAATATCAAAGTGGAAGTTCCTGAATCAGAAAGGCTCAACAAATTTGAGGGCTTTTTGATGCCCAATCATGTGAGCTACATAGACATCCTTGTGCTTTATGAGGCTGTTCCCACTCGATTTTTAGCTAAAAACAAGGTCCGCTATTGGCCAGTCGTAGGGCAAGTGGCTTATGCAATCGGCTGTGTCTTTGTGAAGCGAAAAGATAAAGATTCGCGCAAAAATGCTCGCGAAACGATGAAAAACATTGACCTTTTTCCACCCATCATCATCTTCCCAGAAGGCACGCGGGGGCCTGGAGACAAGCTGCTTCCCTTCCGATATGGTGGGTTTGAAATTGCAGCGGAAACGAGCACACCTATTTTGCCTGTGGCCATTGTGTACGATCGCATTGAGTTGATTCGGACGTATGAAGAGTCGATTTGGAAGGCATACTGGCGCTTATTGAGCAGTAAAGAGCGACTCACGGCAACGATTCATTTATTGGAAGAAATACGGCCGTATCCCGAACAAGACCCCGTTCAGCTCTCCCAAGAAACCCATGCAAAAATGAACGAGGTTCTAACAAAATACCAGTTTAACATAGAGACGAAGGAGCCTATAGGCTGATGAAAGCTATCATTGGATTCGTTGTAGCCACCATTCGATTTACGATTTTAATCATTGCGCTTTTTATTATGATGATTGTGATCAGTATCGCGGCGTTTACTAACATCAAAATCAAAGAGATTCCCCTATCAGGATGGTTAACTCGAGCGTTGGTCATCTTCATAAACATTGTTCTCAACGTCAAAATCGAAGTAGAAGATGAAGAACTTTTCAAAAATCATCATGGGTTTATCTTTCCTAATCACACCACCTTTATTGACATCTTGGTCGCTTTTGAAATTACACCTGTGCGCTTTTTAGCAATGGCGGCCGTTGATAAGATGCCGTTTATTGGCTCAATCGCCCGCTCCATCGGCTGCGTCTTTGTCGACCGGAAAGACAAAGATTCACGCGTTGCTGCGCGTGATGCACTCAAAGATGCGCCTAAATTCCCACCCATGATTTTGTACCCCGAAGGATATATTCAGCCCCCTCCTTCTGAAATCTCTCCTTTACGATACGGTGCATTTGAAATTGCCCAAGACACCAACTACAGCTGTTTGCCCTGCGTTTTGATTTACGACAAGTTGGATATGGTGTTCTGGACCGATAAAAACACCTTCCGTGTGGCATGGAACTTCTGCAAGCACACAACGCGCGTCCATGTCAAAGTGTGCCCTCTTCCGATTGTCTCTCCTCAACCCGGGGATGATATTGAAAAGATCGCCAAAGAAACACAAGAAGCGATGCAAGCCATCTTGACGCACGAGCATAAGCTTCTGGGGAACATTTAAAAGTAGAGAGATAAGAGTAGAGAGTAGAGAGGGCGCGTATTAATAGTAGAACTCTTGTCCCTTTCAACTTCTCCAGCTTGTAAACAGCAACCCATTTTGTGCTAAAATTCCAGCCATATGCAATCAACTAGACCCTTAGAACCCCAAAAACGGGCCATTGTGGTAGGGGCCTCCTCTGGAATTGGTGCCGCCCTTGTTCGAGAACTTGTTCATTCAGGCTATAAAGTAGCCGCTATCGCCCGTCGTGAAGCGAAGCTGCAAACGATGTGTGATGCCATTAATGCGGCACAGGAAGAAACGGCCGTTCTCCCCATCACCCACAATGTGACCAACTACGATGAGATACCAGCCATTTTTCAACAAATTGTGAGTGATCTCGGTGGACTCGACCTCATCATTTACAACGCTGGGATTTTACATAACGTATCAATTAACGAATACAATTTCGAAAAAGACAAAAGCATGATGGAAATCAATACGCTGGGTGCGATTGCTTGGCTCAATCAAGCCGCTATGCGCTTTGAGAGTGCTAAAGCTGGACATATCGTTGGCGTTGGCTCCATTGCAGGCGACCGCGGACGTGTCGGTTCTCCCGTCTACAACACAAGCAAAGCCGCCTTCCACACCTATTTAGAATCGTTGCGCAATCGACTCGCCAAATTTGATGTCAATGTGACGACCATTAAACCGGGCTTTGTGCAAACCCAAATGCTTGAAGGGGCACAGCGTACTTTTTGGGTGATTACGCCTGAAGAAGCAGCCACCCAAATTCACAATGCCGTCAAACGCAAACGCCAAACGGTCTATGTTCCCGCTCGTTGGGGATTAGTTGGCATGATTATCCAACATATTCCATCCTTTGTATTTCGACGATTAAGCTTTTAAACTGATTAAAAAAGTGCGTATTGTGTAGAAGCATCAACATACGCACAATGAACGACGCGACATTTACAGAGCAATTTGCATGCCTGAATCAAAATCGTCTACACAAATCATCACAAATATAGAGCCTCACTCAGCCCTGCCCATGGATCAACTCGAATCGGTTGAAGGCTGGGGTGGCGCTTCGTCTGGGTTGAGCTTTGTGTATCGCCCAAGTACGATCGCCCAGCTTCGTGACATCTTCCAAACCGCCAAGGAAAACGGCCGTTCCATCACGTTCCGAGCGGGCGGCAATAGCTATGGTGATTTAGCGATGAATGATGAGAATATCGTTCTCAACCTGTCGCGCATGAATCGGATATTGGATTGGGACCCTGAAAACGGCCGTATTTCAGTTGAGCCGGGGGTGACGCTTAAACAGCTCTGGGAATACGTGTTGGAAGATGGCTGGTGGCCGCCTGTGGCCACAGGCACGATGCACGTCACCATTGGGGGCATGGCGGCCGTTAATGCTCACGGCAAAAACGCATGGAAAGTTGGCGGAATTGGGGATCACATTTATGAATTTGACCTTATGCTACCCTCCGGTGAAATCCTGTCGTGTAATCGAGATCAAAATAGCGACATCTTCCATGCAGCCATTGGGGGCATTGGCTTACTCGGTTGCTTCACATCACTCACCCTAAGCTTAAAACGTATCTACTCGGGCCTCATCCACGTCGAAGGATTAACCAAACCCAATCTCCAGCAAACGCTGCAGTGGTTTGATGAACATCTAAACAACTCGGACTATTTAGTCGGTTGGCTTGATGCCTATGGCTCCGGCAATCAGCTAGGACGCAGTGAGCTGCATCGGGCCGTGCATCTGCGCCAAGATGAAGACCCCATTCCTCATCAAACGATGCGCATTCCAAATCAACAGCTGGGCGACAACATCATGGGGTTTGTACCTCGCTCAATACTTTGGATGTTCCAACGGCCGTTTTGGAACCATTACGGCATGCGTTATGTCAATCTAGCCAAATATCAGGTGGCAAAGTTCAAAGGGCATCATCACTTTCAACAACCTCACGCCCTCTACCACTTTTTGCTCGACAACTTTAACTG